>DATITJ010000491.1:0-9757 GCA_035467935.1 Ornithinibacter sp. | reverse complement strand
GGTCGACGCTCGGCAGCGGGTAGGTGCTCGACATGTCCAGGGGGGGCACGTGCACGCCGAGACTCGTGAGGTCCTCACGACCGGCGTGGACGGCAACGGTGCTGGGATCCATGGGTCCAGTTTCGCGCTTTCACCCGTTCTGAGCCAAGAGGTTCGTGAAATCCTCGACATATTCACCCGTGACGGGGGATCCTTCTGGCATGACCACTGACGACACCCGGCCGCCACGGAATCCGCAGGCCGCGGCGGCTCCCCGCACCCCGACCTCGCCCGGGCGCGCCGCTGCACCACCGCCCCGGCCGCTCGACGCCGCCGACCGCGCCCTCGTCGAGCTCCTCGCCACCGACGGCCGGATGCCCAACGCCGAGCTCGCCCGGCGCGTCGGCCTCCCCGAGTCGACCTGTGCGGGCCGGGTCCGGGCCCTGCGCGAGGGCGGCGTCGTCACGGCGATCCGCGGTGAGGTCGACCTCGCGGCGCTGGGCCGGCCGATGGAGGCGATGGTGGCGCTGCGCTTCGCCGGGCACGCCCGGGAGCCGATGGACTCCTTCCGCGACCGGGTGGCCTCCATCCCCGGCGTCGTCGCGGCCTACCACGTGGCCGGGGCCGACGACTTCCTCGTGCACATCAGCGGCGCCTCGGCCAACGACCTGCGCGACCTCGTCCTCGACCACCTGACGTCGGTCGAGGGCGTGGCCCATGCGGAGACGAGCCTGATCTTCGAGCGCATCCGCGGCCGGCGCCCCCTCGGCTGAGCTCGTGCTCGCGTGGGCTCGCGCCGCGGACGGTCCGGTGACGGTGGGAGCTGCGCTCAGCGCTGCCCGAGCGGGGTGTAGTGGCGCTCGGGCTCGCCGACGTAGACCTGGCGCGGGCGCCCGATCTTCGTCGTGGGGTCATCGATCATCTCGCGCCACTGGGCGATCCAGCCCGGGAGGCGGCCGAGGGCGAAGAGCACGGTGAACATCCGGGTCGGGAACCCCATCGACTTGTAGATCAGGCCCGTGTAGAAGTCGACGTTCGGGTAGAGCCTGCGCTCGATGAAGTAGTCGTCGGCGAGGGCGATCTCCTCGAGGCGCATCGCGATCTCGAGCAGGTGGTCACCACCCGAGGTCTTCTCGAGGATGCTGTGAGCCGTCTTCTTGATGATCGCCGCACGTGGGTCGTAGTTCTTGTAGACCCGGTGCCCGAAGCCCATGAGGCGGACACCGGCCTCCTTGTTCTTGACCTTGGCCATGAACTCGTCGCTCGAGAAGTCGGCGTTCTGGATCCGCTCGAGCATCTCGAGGACGGCCTGGTTGGCGCCGCCGTGCAGCGGACCGAACAGGGCGTTGATGCCCGCCGAGACCGACGCGAAGAGGTTGGCCTGCGAGGAGCCCACGAGGCGCACCGTCGACGTCGAGCAGTTCTGCTCGTGGTCGGCGTGGAGGATCAGCAGCAGCTCGACCGCCTTGACGAGGTCGGGGTCGACCTCGTAGTCCGTCGCCGGCACACCGAACGTCATGCGCAGGAAGCCCTCGACGAGGCTGAGGTTGTTGTCGGGGTAGAGGAACGGCTGGCCGATCGACTTCTTGTAGGCGTACGCCGCGATCGTCGGCAGCTTCGCCAGGAGGCGGATCGTCGAGATCTCGACCTGCTGCTTGTCGAAGGGGTCGAGGCTGTCCTGGTAGAACGTCGACAGCGCCGAGACCGCCGACGACAGCACCGGCATCGGGTGCGCGTCGCGCGGGAAGCCCTGGAAGAACCCCTTGAGGTCCTCGTGGAGCATCGTGTGCTGGCTGATCCGCCCCTCGAAGTCGGCGAGCTCGGCCGGCGTCGGCAGCTCGCCGTAGATGAGGAGGTAGGAGGTCTCGATGAAGCTCGAGCTCTCGGCCAGCTGCTCGATGGGGTAGCCGCGGTAGCGCAGGATCCCCTGGTCGCCGTCGATGTACGTGATGGCACTGGTGCAGCTCGCGGTGTTGGTGAACCCGCCGTCGAGGGTGACGTTGCCGGTCTCCTTGAGGAGCGCGGAGATGTCGTAGCCGTTGTTGCCCTCGGTGGCAGGGACGAGGGCCAGGTCGAGCTGCTTGCCGGCAGCGGAGAGGGTGGCACCGTCGGTCATGTCAATGGTTCCTTCTCGTCGGGCACAGGTTCTTTTTTCGACCCTACCCCCCGTGCTCCGGGGCGGGAGAACCCGGGAAGGTGAACTGGGCCTCGTGCGGTCAGGTGAGGCGCCGAACGGCCGCCGCGACGCGCTCGTCGGACGCGGTCAGCGCGATGCGCACGTGCTGGCGGCCGGCGGGACCGTAGAAGTCGCCGGGCGCGGCGAGGATGCCGCGGTCGGCCAGCCGCTCGACCGTCGCCCGCCCGTCCTCCCCCGCCGTCGCCCAGAGGTACAGCCCCGCCTCGCTGTCGTCGACCCGCAGCCCGAAGCGCTCGACCGCCGGCAGCAGCGCGGCGCGGCGAGCGGCATACCGGGCCTTCTGCGCCACGACGTGGTCGACGTCGCCGAGGGCTGCGAGCACGGCCCGCTGCACGGGCCACGGCACCATCATCCCGGCGTGCTTGCGCACCTCGAGCAGGCGCGCCACGAGCGCCGGGTCACCGGCGACGAAGGCCCCCCGGTAGCCGGCGAGGTTGGACTGCTTCGACAGGCTGTAGACGCAGAGCAGTCCCTCGTGCGACCCACCCGTGACCCGGGGGTCGAGGATCGAGGTCGTGGTGGGCGGCTCGCCCGAACCGGGCTCTCGCACACGCCAGTCCAGCTCTGCGTAGCACTCGTCCGACGCGACGACCACCCCGTGGCGGCGGGCCCAGCCGACCACCTTGGCGAGGTGCTCGACACCGAGCACCTTGCCCGTGGGGTTCCCGGGGGTGTTGAGCCACAGCAGCTTCGGCGTCGTGGCCGCGGTGGGCGGTCCCAGCGAGGTGAGCGCGTCGAGCGCGAGCGGTGTCGCACCGGCGAGACGGGCACCGACGTCGTAGGTCGGGTAGGCGACGCGCGGGAACGCCACGACGTCCCCCGGCCCCAGCCCGAGCAGCAGGGGCAGCCACGCGACGAGCTCCTTGGAGCCGATCGTCGGCAGCACCCCGGCCGGGTCGACGTCGGGAACGCCCCGGCGGGCCGCGAACCACACGGACACGGCCTCGCGCAGGTCGGCCGTGCCCCACGTGAGGGGGTAGCCGTGGGCGTCGGAGGCGTCGGCCAGCGCCGCCCGCACGAGGTCGGGGGTCGGGTCGACGGGCGTGCCGACCGACAGGTCGACGATGCCCTGCCCCGCCGGCCCGTCGATCGAGGGGTCGGAGAAGGAGCTCGCACGCTCCTTGGTCGGCGCGAGCGAGTCCCAGGGGAAGTCGGGGAGCCGGATCACCCGGTGGGCACCCGCCTCTTACTCGTCGTGCTCCTGCGGGGGCAGCACCGCGATGATCGGGTGGTCCTTGGGGATCATGCCGAGCTTGGCGGCGCCACCGGGGCTGCCGAGGTCGTCGAAGAACTCGACGTTGGCCTTGTAGTAGTCGGCCCACTGCTCGGGAACGTCGTCCTCGTAGTAGATCGCCTCGACCGGGCAGACCGGCTCGCACGCCCCGCAGTCGACGCACTCGTCGGGGTGGATGTAGAGGCTGCGCTCGCCCTCGTAGATGCAGTCGACGGGGCACTCCTCGATGCAGGCCTTGTCCTTGAGGTCCACACAGGGCTGCGCGATCACGTACGTCATGGCGGACATACTATGCGGGCCATGGACGAGGAGTCGGTCGGGTCGGCTCGTGGTCCGCGCGTCGGGTCCAGGGTCGTCGTACGGCACCGTCTCGAGCGCCCCGACCCCCTCTCCGGCGCCACCCTGACCGACGTCGTCGGGGACCTCGTCACCGCCGACGACACCACCCTGGTCGTGCTGACGCGGCGCGGCGAGGTGCGCGTGCCGCGGCGCCTGGTGACGGTCGTCAAGGAGATCCCGCCGACCCCGCCGCGCCGCGGCGCGCCCCACCGGGCCCTGTCGGTCGAGGACCTCCAGCGCGTCATGGTGGGAGCCTGGCCGGCGATGGAGACCGAGCGCCTCGGCGACTGGCTGCTGCGGGCGTCGCGCGGCTTCACCCAGCGTGCGAACTCGGTCGTCGCGGTGGGCAGCCCCGGCAGACCGCTGCCGGAGGCCCTGGACGCCGTGGAGCGCTGGTATGCCGGGCGCGGCCTCCCCCCGAACCTCGCCCTCGCGGGGCCGGTCGGGTTCGACCCCGCCGCGGACGAGGTCGGGGCGCAGGCGCTGCGACGCGGCTACACCCGACGGGTGCCCACGGCGACCCTCACCGCCCCGACCCGCCTGGTCGCGGAGCACCCGGATCCGGGCTCCTCCGGCCGGCCGGGTGGGCCGGGTGGCCGGCCGGCGGTGGAGGTGGGGGGCGAGCTGACGCGGGCGTGGTTCACGGCATACCGCTCCTCCCGCCCGGTCGACGAGGTCGCTGCCCGAGCGATCCTCACCGGCTCGCCCGAGCAGGTGTTCGCGACGGCCCGCGACGCCGACGGCACCGTCGTCGGCATCGGCCGCCTCGGCCTGGCGTCGGCGTGGGGCGGCATCGCGGCGATGTGGGTCGCACCGGGGGCGCGGCGGCAGGGGCTGGCGTCACGACTGCTCACCGCCCTGGCGGTCGCCGCCGCCGAGCGTGGCGCGCCGGCCCTGCACCTGCAGACCGACACCGACAACGCCGCGGCCCTCGGGCTCTACGGGCGGCGCGGGTTCGAGCGCCACCACGAGTACGTCAACCTCAGCCGCGGCGGCACCTGAGCCCGGTTCAGGGCCGGGGGTCGGTGCAGGTCACGTCGTCCTCGGGGCGGTAGTTCGTCGTGAACTCCTGCGTCTTGACGACCTTGCCGTCCTGCTTGATGATGCGGCCGACGTCGACCTTGAAGCCCACGACGGGGCTCTGGTCGATGCAGTCGGGGCCGTCGTCGGTGTACTTCTTGGGCTGGACGAGGTCGTAGCGGGCGCTCTTGGTCGCCGTGACGTCGTACTTCTTGGTGCCCCAGAAGTTGACCGTCATCGAGGTGTTGGTCGTGATGATCTCGATGCGGACGCCACCGTCGGTGGTGTTGGTGAACGTGTTGTGCAGGTCCGGCCACGAGATCGTGGCCTCGCGCCCCTCGGGGTACCGCGAGATGTAGTAGTAGTGCGGGGTCCACTCGTCGAGCTGCATCCCGGAGAAGAACGCGGCGTTGAAGATCGTCGTCGACACCTGGGAGATGCCGCCGCCGTACTGGCTCGCAGCCCGGCCCCCGCGGATGATTCCCGCCTTGACGTAGCCCTTCTCGGGAGTGCGCTGACCGAGGATGCCGTTCATGCTGAACTGTCCGCCGGGCGGGATGTAGGTGCCGTTGATGATCCTCGAGGCGAGCTTGATGTTCTCGACCCGCGACTGCCCGGACTGGTAGTTCGTCGTGAAGGAGGAGATCTTCTCCTTGGGCAGGGTGGCCTTGGCGATCGCGGTGGTGAACGTCGGCGCCACGGCCCTGGTCGCGACCGTGGCAGTGCGCGTCGGCGTGGAGATGGCCTTCCAGACCTCGCTCTGGAGGGAGGCGTCGTCCAGGGCCCGACCCGGGACGTGCGCTGCGACACTCGGCGCGCTCCCGGCGAAGGTCACGACGGCATCCTTGGCGGCGACCTCGGCGCCCGACTCCTTGGCGGCGGCGTGGACGACCGCGGCGAGCTTCTCGGCATCCGCCGTCGGGGTGATGGTGCCCGAGGCGTCCGGCGTGAGGACGATCGCCGGGGCGAAGACCGTCGGCGCCAGCGTGAACGTCTTCTCGGCCGCCGTGATCGTCACCGGGGCGGACACGGCCACATCGGCGAACTCCGCCTTGACGCGGGCTAGCTCCCCGGCCGACACCTTCGGCGGGACGGCCCGGGCGGCCACCTCGACGGTGCGGTCGCCGGGCCACCAGCGGCGCACGGCATCCGCCGTGCCCGTGATGTCGGTGGTCGTGCCGGTGACCGGCGCCTTGAGCGTGACCTTGCCCCCGGCGACGGAGATCGAGCCCTCGACCGGCTCCGCGTCGAGCTCGGCTCGGCCCTTCTCGACGACGGCCGCGAAGGCGTCGTCGTCGAGAGTCACGACGGCGGGCTCCTCCGAGCCCCCGGCGAGGTGCGCCCACACGTCGGCCGGTGCCAGCGAGAACCCGACGAGCCCGTCGACGGTCGCGTCGACGTCGACGGCGACGCCGAGGTCCGTCGGCCTGGCCTCGATCTTCCCGGCGCTCGAGGTGAGCACGACGGAGGCCGCGGACTTCTCGCCGAGCTGCTCGGAGAGGTTCGCGCGGGCGGCGCCGGCGCTCTGGCCGCCGACGGCGACGCCGGCGACCGTGGTGCCACGCGGCACCCGGTCACCGGTGAAGGCCGCCACGGCGGCGTAGGCCGCGAGGAGTCCGAGGAGCACGGCGCCGAGCACGAGGGGCCAGCGGCTGCGCCCGGGCGGCGGCGGCTCCTCCCAGGCGATCTCTTCGTACAGGCTGTCGAGGGTCATGCGATGCTCCCGTAGCGTCCTCTGAAGTGGACCAGTGCCGGTCCGGCGGTGTCTGGCAGGGCGATGAAGAGGACCTCCGCGACGACGATCGCATGGTCCCCGGCCGGGTGGACGTCGGTCGTCCGGCACTCGAGATGCATGAGGGCGCCGTCGAGGAGGGCCACGCCCGTCCTGGGCCCGCGGTGGTGCGGGGCCCGGTCGAGCTGGCCGTGCAGGGGCCGACCGCGGGTCGCGAACCAGTCGGACAGCGGGCGCTGGTCGGCGGCGAGGACACTGACGCCGAAGACGCCCGCCTCCAGCACGGCGCCGTGCCAGCGCACCTCGGTCTCGGCGCACACGAGCACGAGCAGGGGGTCGAGCGAGACCGAGGTCAGGGTGTCGGCCGTCATCGCGTGGTCGTGGCCACCCGCGACGGTCGTCAGCACGCTGACACCGGCGACGAGGCGACCCATCGCCTGCCTGAAGCGCGCCGGGTCGAGGGGGTCGTCGCTCACGGCGCCCCCTCGCTCACGGGTCGGCCCGTCGAGGGGTCGAGTCGGGCGAAGCCCTCCCGCCCGGCGAGCCGGGCCACGACGTGGTTGGACAAGGCGTACCACCCCTCGCCCACGACGACCTGGGTCCCGTGGTGCGTCAGGGCGCGGGCCTGCACCGGGACGACCGACGGGTCGACCACGTGGTGCGTCACGACCTCGTCGGGCACGACCGCCGGGAAGAACGGGTCGCCGTCCCCCGGCACGACGAGCCCGCGGTCGGCCGGCACGTGCTCGGCCAGCCACGCGCGGTCCTCGACCGCCCACGACAGCGGGGTGAGCACGGCATACAGGACCGGCGGGTGGGCGGCGCCGGCGACGGCGCGGCACGTGGCCTCGTGGGTGCGCACGTGGTCGGGGTGGCCGTAGCCCCCGGTGGCGTCGTAGGTGACGACGACGTCCGGTCGCACCTCGTCGACGACGGCCCGCACGGCGGCGGTGGCCTCGGCGAGGTCGGCGCGCACCCACGCGCGCGGGTGCGTGGCGGCCGGCGAGCCGGCCATGCCGGAGTCGCGGTATGCCGGGTGCTCGCCGTCGGCGGTCGCGCCGAGCAGGTGGTGGGTCACCCCGAGCACCTCCATGGCCGCGCGCAGCTCCTCGCGCCGATGGGCGGCGAGCGGGTCGCCCTCGGCGCCCTCGAGGTGTGCGAGGTGGACGGGGATGACCTCGCCCTCCTCACCGAGCGTGCACGTGAGCACGTGGACGTCGTCGCCCCGGGCGACGTGGTGGGCGATCGCGACCCCGGTCGCCAGGGTCTCGTCGTCGGGGTGGGCGTGCACGAGGAGGAGGCGCGGCCGGTGGCCGTCGACCTCGATGCCGTCGAGCAGCCCGGTCACCTGACCACCGCGATGTCGGCGAGCTCGACGACGCCGCCGTTGACGGTGTTGGCCGAGAGGTTGCGGACGTCGGAGCCCGAGATGTACAGGGCGCGACGCTCGGCGAGCCCGATGTAGGCCCCCTGCTCCAACAGCGACCGGTCGATCTCCGCCCAGGCCAGCTCACGGGCCGTGCGGTCGGCGATCGTCTGCACCCTGGCCATCCGGGCATTGAGGTCGGTGGAGTTCCAGTAGCCGTAGTCGCGGCCCGGACCGGCGGGGGTGATGTTGATGGAGCTGTCGAACAGCGGCGGGAGGATCGTCGAGGCCGACGCCCACGCCGGGGCCCAGTTCGACCAGAACACGTCGACCTCGCCGGCGAGCCCCGGGTCGCTGATCGCCGTGAAGTAGTCGTCGGTGATCGGGCGGGTCGTGGGCTCGAACCCGGCGAGCCGCCAGCCCGCGACGAGGGCCGCCATCGCCTTGTCGGAGGTCGGGGTGGAGCGGTAGGCGACCGTGAAGGGTACCGGGCCCGTCTTCTCGGCCTCGGCCAGCAGGGCCTTGGCGCGGGCCGCGTCGCCGCGCGTGCCGGTGCCGACCGGGTCGGCCTCGTGTGCTGCCGGGAGGCCGGCGGGCACGAGCGATCGGGTCGGGTCGGCGGCGGTCGTGCCGCCGATCGCGGTGACGTAGGCGTCGCGGTTCGTCGCGGCCGCGAGGGCGAGCCGCACCTTCTCGTCCTTGAAGACCGCGCTGCGGGTGTTCGGGACGAGGTAGTCGACGACGCCGGTGCGGGGGTTGACCGAGCGCTCGCGCAGGCTCTCGACGGCCGTGATGTGCTGCTGGATGGCCGGCGGGGCCGACCCGAGCGAGACCGAGACGCGACCGGGGCCGTCGTCGGCCATCACCTGCTGCGCGACGGCCTGGGTCTCCAGGCCCTCCTGGAAGCGGATCTCGTCGGGGTGGGCCCGGCGGATCGGGTCGCCGGCGCGGTTCCACGCGGGGTTGCGCACGAAGGTGCCGCCCCTACCGGCCTCCCACGCTCCCTTGAGCATGTAGGGACCCGCCGAGAAGACGTCGTAGGCGCCCTCGGCCCGACGGTCGGCCGACTCCTTGACCGGGCCGAACGCGGTCTGGCTCACGAGCTCGTTGAAGTCGCTGAGCGGGGTGCTCAGGGTGAAGGTGATCTCCTGGCCCTTGCACGTGACCGCCTTGTCGAAGGCGGCCTGCGCCTTCACGACCGCGTCACCGGTGGCGTAGGGGCCCGGGTACGTGCTCGTGCCGTCCGGCCGGCGCGGGATCGCGAGCACCGCGAGGGCGTCGGTCGGCCCGCCGCCGATCTCCTGCGTCGCGAAGGTCCGCGAGATGCCGTAGGCGACGTCGGCGCAGGTGACGGGGCTGCCGTCCTGCCAGAGCACCCCGTCGCGCAGCGTGAAGGACCACGTCCTCAGGTCCGTGCCGGGCGTGCCGGTGTCATCGGCGAGGTCCCCGACGAGGCGGGCCTGCTGGTCGGGGTCGGTGTTCGGGGCGTAGGCCGTCAGGGTGCGGGCGAAGACCCGGCTCGCGAACGCCATGTCGTCGCGCGAGGCGATCCGCTGGGGGTCCCAGGTGACGACCGGGCCCAGGCTCAGTGCGTGGAGGGTGCCGCCGTCGCCGTCGACGCGGTCACCGACGGCCGAGGTCGGCGTCGCCTTCTCGGGGTCCGCAGGCACGTCGCGCCCGACGACGAGTGCAGCGGAGACCGCGAGCGCGGCCGCGACGAGACCGCCGACGGCTGCGACACGCAGGCCCGGGCCACGACCGCGGGACGCGCGCCGGCCGGCGCGCGTCGTGTCCGTCGGGGTCGCTCGAGTGTCCTTTCGCGCCACCAGCGATCAGCTCTTCCTCGCGCGGGCCGCCGCGCGGGCGCGCAGGGTCTGGTCGAGCTCGACC
>DATITJ010000490.1:0-4842 GCA_035467935.1 Ornithinibacter sp. | reverse complement strand
CGAGGGCGCCGGCAGCAAGGCCTGACGCACCCCCGCAGCGCATCGCGAGAACCCGCGCCGGCACCTGCCGGTCGCGGGTTCTCGCGTCGGCGCTCGTGCTCCGACCCGGGGGTCGCCGGTGGCCGCCGCGCTCGTCAGGTGCGGGCGGGGCGTGGCCCCGCCGAGGTCGTCCCGATCCGCAGCCGCACCGCGAAGGGCTCGTTTGCGACCGGTCGTCCCTCCAGGGAATCGCGCACCAGGCGCCCCATCCGGCGTCCCTTCTCGGCCCCCGGCTGCTCGACCGTCGTCAGCACGTGGTCGAGCCAGGGCAGGTCGACGCCGTCGAAGCCGGTGACCGTGAGGTCGTCGGGCACGGCCAGCCCGAGCGACTCCGCGGCGCGGATCGCGCCCGCGGCGAGGAGGTCGGCCTGCGCGACGATCGCGGTGGGACGGTGGGAGGGGGGCCCGTCGAGCAGCAGCCGGGCGGCGGCCTCGCCGGCCTCGACCGTCAGCTCGCGTGCCTGCGCCACCGGCGCGTCGGGCCCGGCGAGGGAGCGGAACCCCTCGACCCGGCCCGCCGCGTCGGGGCGGGTCGACGTGGCGAGCTCCTCCTCGCCCACCCACCCGGTGGGCGAGTGGGGGCCGAGGGGCATCGACCGGTGGGCCACCCGCGCGTGGCCGAGCTCCAGCACGTGGCGCGTGGTCAGGCGCATCGCGGCGGCCTCGTCGGTGAGCACGTGCGCGACACGCGCGTCGTCGGGCGCCCCGCTGCCGACCAGGGGGATGCCGCGGGCGAGCAGGTGCTCGACGAGCGGGTTCTCGCGGTTGCCGCACAGGGGGAACACCGCGGCGTCGACGGCCTGCGTGGCGAGCTGGGCGACCGCGCGCTCGGGGTCGTCGACCGGCTGGGCGACGAGGAGCATCGTGCGACCCGCCGCGTCGAGCTCCTCGGCGAGGCCGTCGAGGATCGCCAGGGCGAAGGGGTCGTGGAACGCGTGGCGCAGCGGACCCTCGACGATGACGGCGACGGTGCCGACCCGGCCCCGGCGCAGCGACGACGCGAGGGGGTCCGGCCCGGCATACGCCAGCTCGGCGGCCGCGGCGCGCACCCGCGCGGCGGTGGCCTCGGCGACCGGGCCCTTGCCGCTGAAGACGAGGGATGCCGTCGACGTCGAGACGCCGGCGCGCACCGCGACGTCGCGCAGGGTCGGGCGGCGAGGGGGACGGGTTTGACGGACGAGCGGCACGGGGGACACAATATCGAATCGATTCGATCGCATCGATTCGACCCGCGGTTCCCCACCCGGGGCCGACCGTGGAACGCCTACGGTCGTCCCGTGGATGCCACCGCCCGCCCCGACGACGACGAAGGAACCCCGACGGTGTCCGCCACGCCCACCACCACCTCCTCGACCCCGACCCTGCCGCGCGAGCGCGTGCTCCGCGCGCGCACCTCCGTCTTCGTGGTGTTCGCCCTCGCCGGGCTCGTCTTCGCCTCCTGGGCGTCGCGCATCGCCGACACCAAGGCGGCCCTGGGGCTCAGTGCGGGCGAGCTCGGCCTCACCCTCTTCGCGGCCAGTGTCGGCTCGGTCACCGGGCTCCCGCTCGCCGGGCGGATCTCCGACCGGATCGGCGCGTCGCGAGCGGTGGCACTCGGCACCGGCGTGGCCCTGGCCGGCCTGCTCGTCGTCGGACTCGTCGTCGACGCCCGCGGCCCGCGCCTCGCCGTCGCGGCCGGACTGTTCCTCGTCGGGCTCGGGGTCGGGGTGTGGGACGTCGCGATGAACCTCGAGGGCGCCGACGTCGAGCGACACCTCGGCACGTCGGTGATGCCGCACTTCCACGCGGCGTTCAGCGGCGGCACCGTGGTCTCGGCGCTCATCGGCTCGGCCATGTCGTGGGGCGGGGTCCCACTCACCGCCCACTTCCTCGGTGCATCCGTGGTGACCGTCGCCCTGGCCTGGTGGGCGCTGAAGAGCGTGCTGCCGCGCTCCGCCGAGCACCACGAGGAGGCCAAGGCGGCCCGTGGCCGGCACCGCTCGGCGTGGCTCGAGCCGCGGACCCTGCTCATCGGCGCCGTCGTCTTCGCGGCCGCCTTCACCGAGGGGACCGCGAACGACTGGCTCGCCGTCGCCTTCGTCGAGGGCCACGAGCTGCCCGCGTGGGCCGGTGTGCTCGGCTTCGCCACCTTCCTCACCTTCATGACGATCGCGCGCCTCGTCGGCACCGGGCTGCTCGACCGCCACGGCCGGGTGCCCGTGCTCTACGTCAGCTTCGGCCTGGCCGCGCTGGGCGCCGCGATGGTGGTCTTCGGGTCCGCGTGGCTGGCGTTCGTCGGCGCGGCCGTCTGGGGTGTCGGCGCGGCGCTCGGGTTCCCCGTGGGCATGAGCGCCTCCGCCGACGACCCCGAGCGGGCCGCGGCCCGGATGTCCGTCGTCGCGACGATCGGCTACGTCGCGTTCATCGCCGGCCCGCCGGTGCTCGGCCTCCTCGGCGACGAGGTGGGTGTGCTGCACTCGCTCGTCGTCGTCGGCGCCCTGGCGGTCCTCGCGCTCGCCGTGATCCCGGCGGTGCGTGAGCCGGAGCGCGCCAGCACCGGCTGACGGCATCCGCCTGCTCGTGGCCGGGTCCGGCGACCCCGCCCGACCGACGCGGCCGGGGGTCACCCTCCCGGGGTGATGCCGCCCCTCACGGTGCCGGGGAACGATGAAGGGAGCAGGGTGGCCAGCCCGCCCTCCACACGATGCGAAAGGCAGCGCACCACGATGGACAGCAACCTCGACAGCTTCTGGGACATCCTCGTCTGGAGCTTCTGGATCTTCATCTGGATCTCCGCCATCATGATCTGGTTCCGGTGCATCTTCGACCTCTTCGGCGACTCGACCCTGAGCGGCTGGGGCAAGGCCGGCTGGGCGATCCTGCTGATCTTCGTGCCGTGGTTCGGCGCTCTGATCTACCTGATCGCGCGGGGCAAGAGCATGGGAGAGCGCCAGATGGCCGCCATCACCCAGGCCCAGTCCGAGCAGGAGAAGTACATCAAGAAGGTCGCAGCCACCAGCGCGACCACGCCGGCCGACCAGATCGCCAGCGCCAAGTCGCTCCTCGACTCCGGTGCGATCTCGCAGAGCGAGTTCGACACCCTCAAGGCCAAGGCGCTCGTCTGACCCCGACAACCACCACGCACCCGGCGGGGGCGGAGCCCAGCGGCTCCGCCCCCGCCGCGCGCCCGGCGCCCGGCGCGCGTCCGCGCCCGGCATCGTCGCTCGGGTCCGGCAGCCCTGGTTGTGCTCAGGGCGAACACGGGCCGGACCGGGGAGTGGACCGCCGGAACCGGGCGTTAGGGTCACTGTCAAGCAGCACCCGATCTGACGAGGAGCGACTCCAGCGTGACCAGCACCGAGATCGTCGCCGCCGGCCCGGGCCCCCAGGCCGGTCTGGACGACCACATCTACAACCGTCTCCTCAAGGAGCGGATCATCTTCCTCGGGTCCGACGTGCGCGACGACAACGCGAACGCGATCTGCGCCCAGATGCTCCTCCTCGCCGCCGAGGACCCCAAGAAGGACATCTGGCTCTACATCAACTCCCCAGGGGGCTCCGTCACCGCGGGCATGGCGATCTTCGACGTCATGCAGTGGATCCCCAACGACGTCGCCACCGTCGCGATGGGCATGGCCGCCTCCATGGGCCAGTTCCTCCTGTCGGCGGGCGAGCCGGGCAAGCGCTACGCCACCCCGCACGCGCGGGTCATGATGCACCAGCCCTCGGGCGGCATCGGCGGCACCGCGTCCGACATCAAGATCCAGGCCGAGCAGCTGCTGCACATCAAGAAGCAGATGGCCGAGCTCATCGCGCGGCACACGGGTCAGACCGTCGACCAGATCGAGATGGACTCCGACCGCGACCGGTGGTTCACCGCCGAGGAGGCCAAGGAGTACGGCTTCGTCGACCAGGTCATCACCAAGGCGACGATGGCCGGTCCCGGGGTCGACAACCCGGTGACCTCCTGACCACGGCCGAGACGACGCGAGAGAGAGACATGAACGCAGACCTGACCGGCCGCTACCACGTGCCCGGCCCCTCCAGCCGCTACATCCTGCCGCAGTTCGAGGAGCGCACCTCCTACGGCATGAAGCGTCTCGACCCCTACACCAAGCTCTTCGAGGACCGCATCATCTTCCTCGGGGTGCAGGTCGACGACGCCTCCGCCGACGACGTCATCGCGCAGCTCATCGTGCTGGAGTCGCAGGACCCCGACCGCGACATCCTCATGTACATCAACAGCCCGGGTGGCTCGTTCACGGCGATGACCGCGATCTACGACACGATGCAGTACATCCGCCCCGACGTGCAGACGTTCGTCATCGGGCAGGCCGCCTCCGCCGCGGCCGTGCTGCTCGGCGCGGGCGCCAAGGGCAAGCGGTTCGCCCTGCCCAACGCCCGGGTGCTCATCCACCAGCCCGCGATCGAGGGCACCGGTGGCATGGCCTCCGACCTCGAGATCCACGCCAACGAGATCATCCGCATGCGCGGGTGGCTCGAGGACACCATCGCGACGCACTCCGGGCGCGACGTCGAGCTGGTCCGCAAGGACATCGAGCGCGACAAGATCCTGTCCGCCGAGGCGGCCAAGGAGTACGGCCTCATCGACGAGGTGCTCGCCTCGCGCAAGAACACCGTCTGAGCGGCCCCCGACCCGTAGCCGACCGGATACCGTCCGCTGACCCGAGCGGGCGGCATCCGGTCGTCCGGGCGGCGCCCGTGGGGTGTTGCGCTGACAGCGGACAAGGGCGACGCGCCCACGGGGTGCGGGCTTCAATGGAGGTAGCCGACCGTGCCGACAGGTAGCGTCTGGCTCGTTGC
>DATITJ010000489.1:0-3742 GCA_035467935.1 Ornithinibacter sp. | reverse complement strand
CGCGGAGGAGACCGCCCGCGACCTGCTGGACTCGGTGCGCGACCTGCCCGCGCCGGGGCACCCCGACTGGGTCGACCTGGCGAGGAGGATCGGCCGATGACGACCCCCACTATCCGCGCACCCGCCACCCCGGGCGACGACCCTGCCCTGCGCCGTCGGCTCGACGAGGGTGCGTGGGCGACCGCCGTCGCGGCTGCCGAGCTCTCCGACCTACCCACCTGGGCCACCCCGCAGGCCCCGGCATCCGGAGCCGACGAGGGGCAGGAGACGCACCTCGTCGACGGCCTTCGGCTGCGCGAGCGGTCCGTGCTGGCGGTCGACGTCGCCACCACCGCACGCGGCATGGGCGTGCTCGCCGAGCTCGTCACCGACCTCACTGCGGTCGTCGGGGTGGTGCGCCGCCTCGCCGTGCCGGAGGGAGCCGGCCTGTCGGGCACTCGGGTCCTGCCGGGCGTCGAGGTCGACGTCACGACGATCGACCACCTCGTCGACGAGGTGCTGCGGCTGCTCCCCCCGGCCGCCGACGACGGTGGGCTCGTCGAGGCCGAGCTGCCCGAGGAGCACACCGTGGCCCTGGGTCGGGCCGTGCGCACCGGCGACACCGCGACGGTCGAGGCGATCTGTGCGGACGAGGGGTGGGCCTCCCCTCCCGGCATCCTGGTCGCCCTCGTCCACGAGCTGGTGGGCACGGCCGTCGTCACGGTGCGCCGGCACGGCACTGGCCCGCTCGTCGGCGAGTGGCTGCTCACCCGGCGCGGTTGGGTCGAGCTCGTGCGCACCCCGCGGGCGACCGTGCGGCACGTTCCCCGGTCGCGCGAGGACATCGCCCGCACCCTGGTCACCGCCCTCACCGGCGCGAGCACCGCCGTGCTCGCGCAGGCCGATGCCGCGGCGCGCGACCAGGAGCCCGATCCCCCTCACGACGAGGCTGAAGGGCGCCATGGGTGACGACGGCCTCGACGTCCACGGCGGCGCGGGTGGGTTGGCGGCCGACTACGCCGACCTGCGCTCCCAGGCCGGCGTGATGCGTGACGCGGGCTCCGACCTCCTCGACCGCGTGGGCCGGGTCTCTGGTGTCGCGGTCGACGGCGACCTGCTGGCGGCCGCGCTCCTCTGCCCCGACCTCGTGCCCGGGGTGGAGGCCGCCGTGCTCATGGCCGCCACCGGGCCCGACGGCCTCACCGTGCGCGGCGGGATGCTCCTCACCAGCGGCACGCTCCTCGACGCGTCCGTGACGACCTACGAGCGCGTCGACGAGGCGAGTGCCGACGCCCTCGACGCGCTCCGGGCCGCGGGCGGGTTCGCCGCCGGCCTGCTCCTGCCCGGTGCGGTGCTCGTCGGGGGGCTGGGTGCGGTCGTCGTGAGCAACCCCGCGTTGGCCGCCCTCCTCGCCTCGTATGCCGGGAGCGGCCGCCTGCCCGCCGACCTCCAGCGCACGCTCTACGACAACCCGTGGCTCATGGAGGCGCTGACCCGCAGCGCACCGGGCCTGGCGCAGGGGGCGGGCTTCTCGCTGTCGACACTGCTCGGGCCGCACGGCCCGGGCATCGTGTCGGCCCTCACCGGCGGGCACTGGCCCACGCTCGACTACGAGGACGCCGTCGCGGGCCTGATCGGTCTCGGCCGGCTCGGCGGGGCGTTCGCCGACACGGGGACCTTCACCGTGGCCGACGACCCGAGCAGCGTCGTCGACGTGCGGTGGTCGCAGGGCAGCGCCATCGAGGACATCTTCACGCAGCAGACCCTCATGGACGACGGCCTCACCGACGCCGAGTCGGGCAGGAGCGGCCAGCTGCGCATCATCACCGTGACCCAGCCCGACGGCAGCACCGCCTACGTCGTGCAGATCCCCGGCACCGAGGACTGGAGCCCGAGCCGCACGGGCAACCCGGTCGACCTCACGTCGAACGTCACCCTCATGACCGGCGAGGACTCCGTGTGGCGCCAGACCGTCATCGACGCGATCCGTCAGCACGTGCCCGAGGGCGCACCGGTGATGCTCACCGGTCACAGCCAGGGCGGCATCACCGCCGCGAGCATCGCGAGCGACCCCGACATCGTCCGAGAGCTCGACATCCGCAGCGTCGTCACCGGCGGCTCGCCCATCGGCCGCTTCGACATCGACGCCGGCGTCTCGGTGCTCTCGGTCGAGCACGAGCAGGATCCCGTGCCGATGCTCGACGGCACCGGCAACCCCGACGACCCGAACTGGACGACCGTGCGGCGCGACCTGCCCGAGGAGCTCGCGACCACGGACGGCGTCACGAGCCCCGGCACCGCGCACGGGTCGGCGGTCTACGCCGGGACGGGCGCGATGATCGACGGCAGCGACGACCCCACGATCGACGCGTGGCGCGAGCAGAACGAGATGTTCTTCCCCGACTCCGGTCAGGCCAGTGCGGCACGCTACGACGTGGACCCCGGATGACCCCCGACCCCAGGACGGCTCGATGACCCACCGCCCCCGCCAGCGCCGTCGCCTCCTCCACGCGGCGGCGACGGTGGCCGTGTTGCTCGGTGCGACGACCGGCTGCGCCGTCGGCGGTGGGGGTGGCGGCGCGGGCACGGCATCCGCGTCGGCGTCCTACCAGCCGGTGCCCGACGAGCAGCTCTTCGCGGCCGTTCGCGCCCTTCCCGACGTCACCGGCGCACGGATCTCCCACCGGGACAACGCCACCGACGGTTCGCTCTACAGCGGCACGCTCGTCACCGACGGCTCGACCAACCCCTTCGCCACCCTCGACGCCGCCGTCGCGATCCTCCGCCAGGGGCGCCAGGGGGCCCAGATCACGCTGGCGGTCGCGCCCGACCGGGCCCGCGGCATCCCGCGCCAGTACACCAGCACCGAGTTCCTCGACCGCAGCGCCGCCGACCCGCTCACCGAGCGATACGGCCCCCAGCCCGGCCCCGGCACCCCGCCGAGCGAGCCCCCGGTGCCACCTGCCCCCGGCTGGTCGCCCACCAGCTCCTGACCCGGGCGCCGGATGCCGTCAGCGCGCGATCTCGCCGAGTCGTCGCCGGTGGCGTCCCGAACCGTCGAAGTTCGCCGGGTCGAGCCAGGTGTCCAGACGCTCCCGCACGGCCGGCCACTCGACGTCGATCACCGAGAACCACGCGGTGTCGCGGTTGCGTCCCTTGGTGACGACGGCCTGCCGGAACACCCCCTCGAAGGAGTAGCCCAGGCGCAGCGCGGCCGCGCGCGACGGAGCGTTGAGCGCGTCGCACTTCCACTCGAGCCTGCGGTAGCCCAGGTCGTCGAACACGTGCCCCATGAGCAGGCGCTGCGCCTCGGTCGAGGCCACCGTGCGCACCAGGGGCGCGCCGAAGACGACGGCACCGATCTCGACCACGCCGTTGGCCGGGTCGATCCGCATGAGCGACAGCACCCCGACGGCACCGCCGCCGACGAGCACGGCATACGACACCCAGCCCGGGTCGTCGACCATCGCCGCGATGACGGCCTCCACCTCGGCCCGCCCCTCGGGGCGCTCCATCGGAAGATAGGTCCAGTGGTCCTCGTCGGTGGTGGCCCACGCGTCGGTGCGGTCGTCGACGTGCCCGGCGTGCAGCGGGTCGAGCACCGTGGCGCGACCGCTCAGGTTGGCCCCGGGCGGCCAGGGGCGCGCCGCCCACCCGGGCACGGCGTCACCCACGGGCAGCGCCCCGGCGCCTCCGCCACGCGACGGGTCGGCGACGCCGGTCACTCGGCGAGGGCACCGGTCGGCAGGTCGAACCAGCGCAG
>DATITJ010000488.1:0-2413 GCA_035467935.1 Ornithinibacter sp. | reverse complement strand
TGCCAGCAGGGCCTCGTCGGCCCCGGCCAGCGCCCGCACGGTGGCGATGCCGAGCGCGGCCAGGCGCTGCGAGATGCGCGGTCCGACGCCCCACAGGTCCGCGGTCGGGCGCTCCCCCATGACCTCGAACCACGTCTCGCGGGTCAGCCGGAAGGTGCCGCCCGGCTTGCCGAGCTCGGTGGCGATCTTGGCCCGCACCGTGGTGTCGCCGATGCCCACCGTGCAGTGCAGGTCGGTCGCGGCGAGCACGTCGGCCTGGATCCGGCGCGCCACGGCCTCCGGGTCGTCGGCCTCGACCCCGACGAACGCCTCGTCCCAGCCGAGCACCTCCACGACGGCTCCGGGCACGGCCCGCAGGGTCTGCATGACGACGGCGGATGCCGCGTCGTACGCCGGCTTGTCGACCGGCAGCACCACGGCATCCGGGCAACGGCGCACCGCGGTGCGCAACGGCATCCCCGACCGCACCCCGAACGCCCGGGCCTCGTACGACGCCGTCGAGACCACACCGCGCTCGGTCGGGTCGCCGCGACCACCGACGATGACCGGCAGGCCGGCCAGCTCGGGGCGCCGGAGCACCTCGACGGCCGCGATGAACTGGTCCATGTCGACGTGCAGGACCCAGGGCGCCATGCGCCCATGGTGGCTGATCGGGCACCACGGTGGGCCGCTGCGCCCCCGTGAGTACCGTGGGGGAGGTGGACCCTCGCTCGAGCCACCTCGACGCCGCTGGCGGGCCCCCGTGAAGGCCGTCGTGTACGACCGCTACGGACCGCCGGACGTGCTCCGCCTCGTCGACGTCCCCGTGCCGGCACCCCGGGCCGGCCAGGTGCTCGTCGAGGTGGTCGCGACCTCGGTGAACCTCTCCGACTGGGAGTGCCTCGTCGGGTCACCGGCCCACGCGCGGATCGGCGGGCTGCGCCGGCCGGCCCGCCGCGTGCTCGGGTCGGACATCGCGGGGCGGGTCGCGGCGGTCGGGCCGGGGGTCACGCGGTTCCGCCCGGGTGACGAGGTCTACGGCGACAACCTCGGCCTCAAGGGCGGCTTCGCCGAGTATGCCGTCGCGCCCGAGTCGGCGCTCGCCGCCAAGCCCGCGTCGCTCACCTTCGCCCAGGCGTCGACGCTGCCGCAGGCGGGCGCCATCGCGCTCCAGGGGACCGCGGCTGCCGGGCCCGGGACCCGGGTGCTCGTCAACGGGGCGGGTGGCGGCTCGGGGTCGTTCGCGATCCAGCTCGCCAAGGCGGCCGGGGCTCACGTCACTGGCGTCGACAACGCCGGCAAGCTCGACCACATGCGCTCGCTCGGTGCCGACGAGGTCGTCGACCACCGCGCCCAGGACTTCACCCGCCTCGGGCCGTTCGACCTCGTGCTCGACCTCGCCGCCCACCGTTCGGTGTTCGCCTACCGCCACGCGCTCGCACGCGGGGGTCGGTACCTGTGCGTCGGCGGGCCGGTGCCGACGATGCTGAGCGTCCTCGTGGTGGGTGGCGTGCTCGGACGGCTCACCGGTCGTCGGATCGGGGTCCTGGCCGTGAGGCCGGGCCCCGACCACTTCGGTCCCCTCGCCGAGCGCTGCGCCGCCGGCGAGGTGCGGATCCACGTCGACCGCACCTTCGACCTCGAGGAGGTGCCCGCGGCGCTGGCCCTGGTCGGTGCCGGCGGCGCCCGCGGCAAGGTCGTCGTCGAGGTCTAGGGGGTGGCGTCGGCGCGCAGGTGGGCGAGCAGGTCCTGCGCCAGGGCGGCGCCGTCACCACCGCCCGCCCCCTCGAACCACGCGACGGCGCTCGCGGCCAGGCCGAGCGCGGCCACGGTCTCACCCCTCTCATCGAGCAACCGCGCCAGGTGGGTGCGGGCGACGGCTGCGGTGCGGGCGTCCCCGCAGCGCCGGGCGATGTCGACCGCCCGCTCCAGCGAGGCCCGCGCGGCTCCGACCTCACCCGAGTCGTGCTGGGCGCGACCGAGGTTGAGCACGTGGTGCGCCTGCGCGGCCTCGAACCCGAGCGCGCCGGCGGTCGCGGCGGCCCGGTGCAGGTGCTCCACGGCCTCGGGGAACCGGTGCTCCGCCAGGGCCAGCTCGCCGAGCAGCCCCTCGGCGTGCGCGAGCGCCCACCCGTCGCCCAGTGGCCCCAGCTGTGCCAGCGCCCGGCCGCACGCCGCCCGACCGGCGGTGACGTCGCCCCCCGCGAGATGGGCCCAGGCGGCGAGCAGCCAGCTGGCGCCCACCTCCCAGGTGAGGCCGAGGCGGACCAGCTGTGGGCGGCATCCCTCGAGCGCGTCGAGCGCCTCACGAGCCCGCCCGCCCTGGGTGTGCACGAAGGCCAGGTGCAGCCGGGCGACGGCCTCGTCACGGGCGTCCCCGAGACGGATCGCCTCCTCCAGGTCCGCGACGGCCCGGCCGAGGTCGCCCCCGGAC
>DATITJ010000487.1:0-1923 GCA_035467935.1 Ornithinibacter sp. | reverse complement strand
AGCTGCTGGAGCGGGTCTCCGGCGCCGAGCCGAGCACCCTGCGCACCGCCCTGCGGGCGGCCATCGAGCACCATGTCCTCGAGCCCTGCGGGGAGGCGGGATACGAGTTCCGGCACGCCCTGCTCGCCGAGGCGGTCGGTGACGACCTGCTGCCCGCCGAGCGGCTCCAGCTGCACCGGGCCTGCTGCGCGGCGCTGTGCGAGGACCCCGGCCTCGGCAGCTCCGCCGACCTGGCCCGGCACGCGCTCGCCGCGGGGGACCGCGCCGCCGCCCTCGACGCGTCCGTCCGTGCGGGTGACGCCGCGCAGCGGATGGGCGGCCCGGCGGAGGCCCTCGCCCACTACGAGACGGCACTGGCCCTCGTCGAGGCCGACCGGGGCCACGCCCACGACCTGACCCTGCGCGCGGCATCCGCCGCCAACGGCAGCGGGCGCACGATGCGCGCCATGGCGCTGCTGCGGGCCGCCCTCGCCGGCGACGGCCCGAGCGACCACGAGCGGGCCGAGCTGCTCGGGGCCCTGGCCTTCGCGGCCCGGATGACCGAGGAGCAGCTGGACCGCCTCGACCTCACCGAGGAGGCCCTCTCCCTGCTCGCCGACGACGCGCCGGTGCGCCTGCGGGTCTTCCTGCTCGCCCGCCGGGCGGAGGCGCTCATGGACGGCGGGGCCCCGGCCGAGGCGCTGGTCGTCGCCGACGAGGCGATGGCCCTGGCCGTCGAGCACGACCTCACCGTGGACCGCACCGACCTCGCGTCCATCCTCGCCCGGCTCAGCGAGAGTGCCGGCGACCCCGGCGAGTCGATCCGCCGGCTCGAGGGTGCCGTCGCGGCGTGGACGAGCGCCCCCGACCTCGCCCTGCTGCGCGCGATGCACATCCTCGCCTCGGTGCACTACCGCCAGGGCGACCACGCGGCCGCCCTGCCCGCCTTCGAGCGAACCCTCACCGAGGCCAGGCGTGCCGGGCTCGAGTGGTCGGTCTTCGGGGTCGACGCCCGCGCGATGGCGGTCACGACCGCCTACGAGATGGGTGACTGGGACCGGGCGCTGCGGCTCGCCGACCACACGGCGGATGCCGGGATGCCGTCGTGGGCCGGCGCCAGCATCGACGCGGCCGCGCTCGGCGTCCGGGCCGGACGGGGGACGGCCTCGGCGCACGAGATGCTGTCCGGCACGCGACCCTGGTGGCCCGAGGAGGGCCGGATCGCCGTGCAGTCGGGCGCGATGGCGATCGACGTGCTCGGCCGTGACGGTGACGTCGACGCCATGATGGCGCTGCACGCGCAGGTGGTGGGGTTCCTCCGCGACCTCTGGGGCGAGGGGCGCGTGGCCGCGGAGGTGCGACTCGCCGGCCTCGCCATCGGTCACCTCGGCACCGCGGCGCGGGGTGCCTCGCCGGCCCGCCGGGCCGAGCTCCTCGACCAGGTCGACCGGCTCGCCGCGGAGGCCGCAGCGGTCTGGGGCGGACGGCCCCTCGCCCCGACACCCGAGACACCCTTCTGGCACGTCCGGGCGGCCGTCGGCGGCTCGGTCCTCCAGCCCCCCACGCTCGAGGGGCGGGCGTGGGAGGCACGGGTGACCGCGGAGCAGCAGCGGGCCCACTGGGCGGCGGGGGACGACGTCCCCCTGGCCGGACTCGTCGGCGCGACCCGCGCCGTCGTCGACCTCTTCGAGGAGCACGGCGAGCCGTACGAGACCGCACGCGCCCGGGCTCGGCTGGCGGAGGTGCTGCTCGCCTCGGGGGACACCAGTGGGGCCGAAGGCGTGGTCGTGGCGGCGCGGGAGACGGCCCGGGGCCTCGGCGCCGAGCCGCTGCTCACCGCGCTCGACCACCTCGCCCCCCGTCAGGCGCCCCGGGCCTCCGGCTCGGCGCTGACCGCCCGGGAGGCCGAGGTCCTCGAGCTCGTGGCCGACGGGCGCTCGAACG
>DATITJ010000486.1:0-1705 GCA_035467935.1 Ornithinibacter sp. | reverse complement strand
CCACCTCGAGTCCGCGGGAGCCGACGACGCCGTCCGGGTGGTGCTCCTCCAGAGCTCCGGCAAGGTCTTCTGCTCGGGTGCCGACCTCACCGAGGCCAGCTCCGAGGGGATGGCGGCCGGGACCCGCCGGATCGTCGACCTCCAGCGCCTCATCGCCACGCTCGACAAGCCGGTCGTGACCAAGAACCTCGGGGCCGTGCGGGCCGGCGGCATCGGCATCATCGCCGCCGCCGACATCGCGATCAGTGCCGAGGAGGCCACGTTCGCGCTCACCGAGGTCAAGCTCGGCCTGGCCGCGGCGATCATCAGCCTGACCGTGCACCACCGGATGAACCCGCGGGCAGCGGCCCTGACGACGCTCGGCGGCGAGGTCTTCAGCGGCGCCGAGGCGGCGGCGTACGGGCTGGTGACGCGCGCCGTGCCTGCGGACCGCCTCGACGAGGATGTCGCCGCGGTCTGCGCGAGCCTGGCCACGGGTGCCCCGCAGGGGCTGCGGGAGTCGAAGCGGATCCTCAACCGCGACCTGGTCGCCCGCATCGACGCCCTCGGCGAGGAGATGGCAGAGACCAGCACCCGGCTCTTCGCCTCCGACGAGGCGCGCGAGGCGATGACGGCCTTCCTGTCCCGCGGCCGCTGACGCGCTCTGCGGCTGCGCTCCCACGGCCGCACTAGGGTCGGGCCATGGATGGAGTCGAAATCCCCGGCGCGCGCATCGCCGTGGTCGGCGCCACCGGAGCCCTCGGATCGTTGGTGGTCGCCGAGCTCGCGGGACGTGGTGCACGCCTGCTCGTGGTCGGCCGCGACGCCGCCCGGCTGGCGGCGCTCGGCCACGGCGTACCGGTGGTGGCCGACCTCGGCGACGCGAGGGCGGGCGATGTCGTCATCGCTGCGGCGCGCGAGCACCTGGGTGGCCTCGACGGCCTGGTCAACGCCGCTGGCGTGGTGGCCTTCGGTGCCCTGGCAGACACTCCTGACGAGGTCGTCGAGGAGCTGTTCCTGACCAACGTGGTCGGTCCGCTCTTCCTCCTGCGGCGGGTGCTGCCCCTGCTCGAGGAGTCACAGGGCTTCCTGCTGCAGATCAGCGCCGTGGTGGCCGAGCGGCCGATGCCGCGGATGGCGGCGTACTCCGCCAGCAAGGCCGCGCTCAGCGCCGTCGCCACGGCCCTGCGGACCGAGCTGCGACGCAGCCGCGTCGATGTGTACGACGTCCGCCCGCCGCACACCGAGACCGGGCTGGCCGCTCGACCGCTCGCCGGCACGGCCCCACGTCTGCCGACAGGCAAGGACCCGGCCGACGTCGCCCACCGGATCGTCGACGCCCTGGCCGCGGGCGAGCAGGACCTCGGCGCAGGCGCCTTCGAGTGAGCACCCCAGATCCGGCCCTGTGGCTCCTTCTGGTCGCGGCGGCGCACCTGGGCTTCCAGGTGACGGTGACGGTCATGGTCTATCCCGCGCTCCGCGACGTGCCGCCCGACGACTGGACCCGCAGCCACGCGCTGCACTCCCGGCGGATCGTGCCCCTCGTGGGGGTCCTCTACCTCCCGCTGGTGGCGCTGCTCGCATGGGCGGCGGTGGCGCACCCGGGTGACCCGGGGACGTGGCTCGCGGTCGCCGGCGGAGTGCTATCGGTCGGCACGACGGCTGCCGTCGCGGCGCCGGTCCACGGGCAGCTCGGCGGCGCGGTGTCGCGCGACGACCGGGCCCG
>DATITJ010000485.1:0-4532 GCA_035467935.1 Ornithinibacter sp. | reverse complement strand
TCGCCGGTCGAGAGGGCCGCCGCGGCCGTGACGACCTTGAACACCGAGCCCGGGGGATAGAGGTCCCCGTTGATGGAGCGGTTGACGAGCGGCTTCGCGGGGTCGCCGTTGAGCTCGGCGTAGCGCCTCTCGAGCGCGGTGAGGTCATGGGTGGCCAGGGCGTTGGGGTCGAACGTCGGGTGGCTCACCATCGCGAGGATCGCCCCGGTCTTCGGGTCCAGGGCCACGGCCGCGCCGCGGATGCCCTCGAGCCCGTCCTCGGCGGCCTTCTGCACGGTGGCGTCGAGGGTCGTCTCGAGGGTCGCGCCCTGCGGCCGCCGGCCCGTGAACAGGTCGGAGACGCGGCGGTAGAAGAGCTTGTCGCTCGACCCCGAGAGCAGGGCGTTCTCGGCCCGCTCGAGGCCACCCTGGGCGCCGTAGAACGAGTAGGAGCCGGTGACGTGGGCGTACAGCGGTCCGGCGCCGTACTCGCGCTGGAACTTGTACTGGTCGTCGCTCGGCACCGAGCGGGCCACCGGCGTCTGGCCGACGAGGATCTCGCCGCGCTCGCGGGCGTAGGTCGACAGCAGCGTGCGGCGGTTGTCGGGGCGGGCGTTGAGGTCGGCCGCGAAGACGTACTGGATGAGGGTCGTCGACACGAGCAGCGACGCGAACAGGGCCGCGACGAGGACCGAGAGCTTGCGCACGGGGGTGTTCACGACAGCCTCACCACCTCGGTGCGCGCCTCCGCGACCGGACTCGGTGCCTCGGTGTCGGGAAGCGGGCGGCGGGCGTGGTCGGAGATGCGCAGCAGGATCGCGACGAGGGTCCAGTTCGCGAGGAGCGAGGAGCCGCCCGACGACAGGAACGGCATCGTCAGCCCGGTGAGCGGGATGACCCGGGTGACCCCGCCGACGACGACGAAGCACTGCAGGGCCATGGAGAACGACAAGCCCGCGGCGAGGAGCTTGCCGAAGCCGTCGCGGGTGCCGAGCGAGGTGCGCAGTCCGCGCTGCACGAGCAGGCCGTAGAGCATGAGGATCGCGAAGACCCCGACGAGCCCGATCTCCTCGCCGAAGCTCGGGATGATGAAGTCGGACCCGGCGAAGTAGGTGAGGTCGGGGCGGCCCCGCCCGAGACCCGTGCCGAACATGCCGCCCGACGCCATCCCCATGAGGCCCTTGGCGAGCTGGTCGGACTGGGCGAGCGCCTCGGCGCTGAAGGTGTCGAGCCAGAGCAGCACGCGCGTCTGCACGTGACCGAAGATCAGGTATGCCGTGTAGGCGCCGACGCAGAACAGCCCCAGGCCGATGACGATCCACGACACGCGCTCGGTGGCGACGTAGAGCATCGCGACGAACAGGCCGAAGAACAGCAGCGACGAGCCGAGGTCGCGCTCGAACACGAGGACCGCCATGCTCGCGAGCCAGGCCAGGAGGATCGGGCCGAGGTCACGACCGCGCGGCAGGGTCAGCCCGAGCACCTTGCGCCCGGCCACCGACAGCGCGTCCCGCGTCTGCACGAGGTAGCCGGCGAAGAAGATCGCGAGGCAGAGCTTGGCGATCTCGCCCGGCTGGAACGAGAACGGCCCCAGCTGGATCCAGATCCGCGAGCCGTAGATCGAGGTGCCGATGACCGGGAAGAGCGGCAGGACGAGCAGGAAGAAGCCGATGGCGCCGAAGAGGTAGGTGTAGCGGCGCAGGATGCGGTGGTCGCGCAGCAGCACGAGCACCGTGGCCGCGATGGCGACCGCCAGGGCGCTCCACATCAGCTGGCGCAGGGCCACACCCTCCGTGAGCGAGCGGCCGTTGGCCAGGTCGAGCCGGTGGAGCATGACGAGCCCGAGGCCGTTGAGCAGCGTCACGATCGGGACCATGAGCGGGTCGGCGAAGGACGCCTTCCAGCGCAGCACGAGGTGGAACGCCACGGCCACCGCGAGGTAGCCGACGACGAGCGTGGCGAGCGAGGGCGGCAGGCTGCCGGTGCTCGCGAGCTCGACGTTGACGTAGGCCAGCGCCACGATGGCGACGGCCCCGATGATCAGGACCAGCTCGACGTTGCGTCCCTGGCGGGGGGTGTGTGACGACACGACGCTCATGACGCCACCGGGGGGCTCGTCGGCGACGGCGAGGCGGAGGCACCCGGCGAGGGCGTGCCGCTCGGGGTGGGCGTCGGCGTCGGGGTGGTCGTGACCGGAGGGGTCCACCCGGCCGCCACCGTCCGGCACGCCTCGCCGTTGGTCCGGGCCCACCGGCAGGCCCGGGCCTGCAGCCGCAGGTCGTCGACCCGGGCGTCGGCGGCCGCCCTGTCCCCGACCCTGATGCCCTGCTCGAGGCCCTGCTGGTAGGACGGCGGGAGGTCGTCGACGTCGATCGTCGTGGAGTACTCGACGTGCGACAGCTCGAGCGGGCCCACGCTCTGGTCGACCCCGCGGAAGACGGTGACGACGCCGTCGTGGGCCGCGACGTAGAACTGCTGCTGGGACCACGCGTACGCGGCATACGACCCACCGGCGACGACGACGGCCAGCACGACCAGCAGGGCCGCGAGGAGCAGCACCGTGCCGCGCCGGGAGCGAGGGCCCTCCTCGGCGAGGGTGAGGGCGTCGTGCCCGCCGGTGCCCTGGCCCTCGGTCACCGATGCGGTCAGCGCGGCGGCCTTGGCAGCCGGGGTCGTCGGGATCGGCCGCGTGCCGCGCTGACGGGCGGCGGCGGCGCCGACGACCTGCGGCTGCGTGGGCGGGGCGCCGACGCGGTTGATGTCGACGAGGTCGCCGACCACGACGGTGACGTTGTCGGGGGCGCCGGCCCGCAACGCGAGCGCGACCAGCCGGTCGGCGCACTCGCCGGGGTCGCCCACCGTCAGGAGCACCTCCTCCACCGTGCCGCGCGCGACGTAGTCGGTGAGGCCGTCGGAGCAGATGAGGTAGCGGTCGCCGATGCGGCCCCGGCGCACGACGAGGTCGGGCTCGTCCTCGGCGGCGCCGGTGAGCACCCGCGTCACGAGGGAGCGCTGCGGGTGGGTCTGGGCCTCCTCGGCGGTGATGCGCCCCTCGTCGACGAGGTTCTGCACGAAGGAGTGGTCCTTGGTGATCTGGGTGACGGCGCCGTCGCGCACCATGAGCGCACGCGAGTCCCCGATGTGTGCGAGCACGAGCTTGTCGCGGGCCCGCAGGATCGCGATGAGTGTGGTGCCCATGCCGTCGAGCTGGGAGTCGGCGTGCACGGCCTCGCCGAGCTCGGCGTTGGCGACGAGCACCTGGTCGAGGAGGGCCTGGCTGAGGTCGTGACCGCCCAGGGCCTCGTCGTCGAGGCCGACCAGGGCCGCGATGACCGTGGAGCTCGCGACGTCGCCGCCGGCGTGGCCGCCCATGCCGTCGGCCATGGCGAGCAGGTGGGGGCCGGCGTAGCCGGAGTCCTCGTTGTTGGACCTGACCATGCCCACGTCGGAGCGCGCTGCGTAGTGGAACGCGAAGGTCATGCCTTACCTCTGCAGCTCCACGACGGTCTGACCGATCCGCAGCACACTGCCGACGGCCACCTCGCGGGGCTCGGTGAGGCGCGTCGCGCCGAGGAAGGTGCCGTTGGTCGAGCGCAGGTCCTCCACCTGCCAGGTGCCGTCGTCGCCCTGGAAGATGCGCGCGTGGCGGCCGGAGACGTAGTCGTCGTCGAGCACGAGCGCGCACTCGGGGCTGCGGCCGATGAGGGTGCCGGAGGGTCGCAGCGGGAGAGTGGTGCCGGCGAGCGGGCCACCGGTCACGAGGAGCTTGCTGGGTCCCTTGCGGGAGCGCGACGCCTTGCGGTCGGGTGTGGCCGTGCGCGGGGGCGCGGCGACCGCGCCCCGGGCGGCAGCCTTGGCGGGGCCGGCTGCCCGCCGCTTGACCCGGGTGCCGTAGAGGTCGCCGCGCAGCACGCCGACGATCGCGAAGACGAACACCCAGAGCATCACGAGGAGCCCGAGCCGCATCACGGTCAGGGTGAGCTCGCCCATCACGCGGCCGTCACCGTCGGCCGCCCCGGAAGGTGATCGACGTGCGCCCGACGGTGACGCGGTCGCCGTCCTCGAGGTGCTCGCTCGTGATCCGGTCGCCGTTGACGAAGGTGCCGTTGGTGGAGCCCAGGTCACGGATCGTCGTGATGAAGTGCGGACCGTCGGTGGTGACCCGCAGCTCGCTGTGCCGGCGGGAGATGCCGGGGTCGTCGAGGATGATGTCGGCGCTGTCGTCGCGACCGAGGATGGTGATCGCGCCCATGAGGGGATAGCGCTCGCCGTCGACGTCGAGCCAGGGCCGGTCGGCGGGGTTGACCCGCTTCGGTCGGGGCGGGACGGGGGCGACCGGACGCCGGGCCGTCGTCCGGTCGTCGTCGTGGGCCGGGGGCGGGTCGTCGCGACGGGGGGCCACGGCCGCCCCGGCGCCTGCCGCCCCGGCGCCTGCCGCGGCAGCGGCTCCGGCGCCGACCGCGGACCGACCGGCAGGCCCGGCCCCCGCGTCGTGGCCGCCACCCGCCTGGTCGCGGGGGCGGAGGGCGCGCTCCTGCCCGGTGTGACCGGTC
>DATITJ010000484.1:0-2196 GCA_035467935.1 Ornithinibacter sp. | reverse complement strand
ATCCATGTCGGTGTCGAAGTCGGCGACGAAGGCGGACCCGAAGATGAACGCGTCGGTGATGGCCTTGGAGATCTCCGACTTGCCGCCACCGGAGACGGTGGCCGGCTTGTGGCACGACGTCGCCGTCGGCACGGTGCCGATCAGGCTCCAGGACGAGCGGTCGTGGGGCTGCTGGGCGACGCGGACGCGGTAGCCGTTCGGGCTCAGGTAGACCCTGTCGGCCCGCAGCGGGATCGAGCGACGCTCGTCGTCGCCGGCGGCGCCCGGCCAGGACACGGTCATGGTGCCCAGCGAGTAGGACGGGTTGGC
This sequence comes from Ornithinibacter sp., assembly GCA_035467935.1. Lineage (GTDB taxonomy): Bacteria > Actinomycetota > Actinomycetes > Actinomycetales > Dermatophilaceae > Fodinibacter. The sequence goes on along the minus strand of DATITJ010000484.1, from coordinate 1,887 downwards.
CGGCACGAGCACGATGTGCGGCTGCGCCAGGTCGAGGGCGTGACCCTCCGGCTGGGCCGCGAACCGTTCCGGGTCGCGGTCGAGGACCTCGGCGAGCGTGTAGGCGTCACCGCACGAGCCCTCGGCGTACTCCCGGCCGAGGTTGTAGCTCGCGAACACCAGGGCGCCACCCGAGTGCTCCTCCTCGGCGTTGCCGAACAGGTTGGCGGAGTATGAGATCTGGGTCTTGACCTCCTTCTTGCAGTAGCCGAAGTAGGTGTCGGCGATGACCGTGACGATCACGCCGCGAGCGTCCCGGGCGCAGATCTTGAAGGCGCGGCCACCGTTGTACGGCTCGTCCTCCTGCTCCCAGCACATCCCGTCGCGCTGCTGCCGGTCGGTGGCCTCGCTCACGTGGGGGAGCCCGAGCTCCTTCTTGGTGAGCCGGGTGAGGTGCGGGGCGAGGATCACGCAGCCGGTGTGCCCGGTCCAGGTCTCCGGGGCCAGGGAGGCGTCGTGCTCGGGGAGGTACGGGTCGCCCCCGTTGCCGAAGATGCCTTCCACGAAGTCGAGGTTGGCGACGGTGCCGCCGGGCACGATGAAGCGGGTCTCCATCCTCTTCTCGCGCACCGAGCCGGGCACCTCCGGTGACACCAGCGGGCGCAGGTGCAACGAGACGAAGCACGCTGCCGGCCGCGGCTGGTTGGCGGTGTACGGCAGCACCATGTCGACCTCGGGCGGCTCGAAGGCGCGGGCCAGCAGCCGGGCGAAGACCACCTTGGGCACGGCGAGCTTGTCGTCAGGGATCGGCAGCCCGCCCTCCGCGATGTGGAAGACGCCGGCCGTGGTGCGGCGGTCGTTCGCCGGGTTGTGGAGCACCCCGTTGACGAGGCGGTAGCTGCTGAGCAGCGGAGAGGTGAAGCTGTCCCCGTCGAAGGGGAGGGACAGCTCACGGGCCAGGCCCGCCTCGTCCAGCACCAGCGTCCGGCGCGGCAGCTGGGGGCGCTCACCGGTCTCGGCCAGGTAGTCGTCGAGGAAGGCCTGGATCCGCCCGTCGGCCGCGCAGAGCCGGTCGGACAGGCGGCGGCTGAGCTCGCGCTGGCGAGCGAGGATCGGGCGCGCGAGCCGGGCGGACTCGGTGTCCTCGTACCCTTCGGGCAGGGGGAGCCCGAGCTGGGCGAGGCGGAGGTTGATGGCTGCGTTCTGAGATGGGGCCACACGTGATTGTCCGCCCTCCCGGTGGCCCGCGCCAGTGCCCGCGAGACGTACTTCACCCGCCGGTGCGCAGCGGGGCCCCGGCGCGCTCGATGACCCGCCGGGCGAGGGCGTCGATCGAGTCGACGACGCTCGGGTCGTCGATGCCGAGCGCGCCGTGGAGCACCGACAGCTCGGTGCACCCGAGGGCCACGGCCTCGGCACCCCGGCGGCGCAGGTGGTCGACGACGGCGTCGAAACGGTCGCGCGGCACGGGGAGCCCCGCCTTGACCCCGTCGTAGATCATCGACATGACCTCGCGCTGCACCGCCTCCTCGGGCACGAGGACCTCGATGCCGGCGGCCCGGGCGGCCGCGGCATACGTTCCCGCCAGCAGCGTGCCGTCGGTGGCCAGCACGCCGAGCCGCCGAAGCCCCGGCACCGCGCGCTGGGCCGCGGCGACCGTCTCGGCGACGGTGTCGAGCACCTCGATCGTGACGGCGGCCCGCATCTGCTCGACCCACACCACCGCGGTGTTGCAGGGGACCGCCACGAAGCGCGCACCCGCCCGTTCGAGGGCCACGGCGTCCGCGACGAGCACCGGCTCCGGGCTCTCACCATGCCCGAGGAGGAAGGCGGTGCGGTCAGGGATGCTGCCGTGCTGCCACACGATGAGGTCGACGTGGTCCTGGTCGCGGTGGGCGTCGGTGAGCT
>DATITJ010000483.1:0-4663 GCA_035467935.1 Ornithinibacter sp. | reverse complement strand
CTCGTGCAGGTGCTGCTCGGCGACCCCGAGCCGTTGTTGTTCCACGCCGAGCCGGTGCTGCGCGACGGCGTCGTCGTCGGCGAGGTGCGCTCCGCGTCGTACGGCTGGACGCTGGGTGGTGCGGTCGGGCTCGCCTTCGTGGGCGGCGACCTGCCGGTGACGCCGCAGTGGCTCGCCGACGGCACCTGGGAGGTCGACGTCGCCGGCACGCGGCACGCGGCCACGGTCTCGCTGCGCCCGATGTACGACCCGACGAGCGCGCGCGTCACGGGCTGAGGCGCGGGCAGCCGGCCGTCCCGAGTCTGGGACGATGGACCGCATGCCCCGACCCAACCGCCGCCGTCGTGACCTCGAGTCGCGGCCGATGTCGGGGTCGGGCGAGGTGGGCACGCAGACGTATGCCGGTCGGCCGTGGCACGTGCGCCGGCTCACCGGCGCGTCGGCGAGCCGGGAGTACCGGTGCCCGGGCTGCCACCAGGGCATCGCCGTCGGCACGGCCCACGTCGTCGTGTGGCCGGCCCAGGGGGTGGGCGGCATCGACGAGCGCCGGCACTGGCACACCCGCTGCTGGTCGGCGCGGCACGCGGCCCGACCCTGACCGTCAGGCGCGGCGCTGGCGCGGGACGAGGACCTCTTCGTAGAGCAGCAGCAGCCCGGCGGCGACCGGGATCGCGAGGAGCGCCCCCAGGACGCCGAGGAGTGCACCTCCGATGAGGGCCGCGACGATCGTGACCGGGCCCGGCACCGACACCGTGCGCTGCATGATGCGCGGCGCGACGAGGTAGTTCTCGACCTGCTGGTACACGAGGTAGTAGATCCCCGCGATGAGCGCCTTGTTGGGCTCGGCGAAGAACGCGACGATGCAGACGAGCACCGCGCCGAGGGTGGCACCGATCATCGGGATGAGCCCGAGGAGGCCGACGGTCACGGCCAGCACCGCGGCATACGGGATGCCGACGAGCGTCATCATGACGTAGGACAGCACGGCGTTGAGCGTGGCGATGGCGACCTGGCCGATGGCGTAGGAGCCCACCCGCCGCATGATCTCCTCCGCCAGCGAGACGACCCGGGCCCGGCGCGACGCGGGGACCATGGCGTACGCACCCTGCTTGACGCGGGGGAGGGAGGCCATGAAGTAGAGCGTGAGCACGAGGATCGTGAAGACCTGGAACGCGCCGCTGAGCACGGCCCGGCCGGCGCCGAGGATGCCGCCGAGCACGCCCTCGAGGAACACCTGGTCGGACATCCGCTCGGTGATCTCCACCTGCACCTTGTCGATGACGTCGTAGCTCTTGTCGAGCTCGCGCAGCCACCGGCTGTTCAGGACGTCCTGGAGGTAGTCCGGTGCCATCTGCGCGAGCTGGGCGCCCTGCTCGACGACCGGGGGGATCACGAGGGCGCCGATGAGCACGAACACGACGATGACGCCGCTGAAGACGATGGCGACCGAGCCCGAGTGGCGGACCCCACGGGCGACGAGCCGGTCGACGAGGGGGTTGAGCGCCAGGGTGAGGAAGAGGGAGACGACGAGCACCGTGAGCGTCGTCGTCAGGCGCCCCGCGACCTGCCAGAAGCCCACTGCGAGGAGGGCGCCCGTGGCCCCGAAGAAGCCGAGGTAGAACGGCGAGTGACGGTTGAGCGGTCGGCCGACGATGCCGTAGGGCGCGGCCGCGACGCTGCTGCCGTGACCCTCCCCGGTCGGCGCGGCGGGGTCCTGGTCGACGTGCGAAGGGCCGTCGACGGCAGGGGTGCCGGAGACGGCGGTCGCGCCGGCGCCCTCCTCCTCGGGGCCCGAGAGGGACTCGGCCGCGATGCGGTTGCTCTCCTCGAGAGCCGCCAGCTGGCGTCGGCGGAACTCCGCCCAGCGCTTCACCGGGGACCACAGCCTCGACACGTCCACGACCACCTCCGGCCATCACCCTAGTGTCGGTCGGCGGGCGCGCCGGTTCGAGCCACGGCACGAAACCGATGGTCAGCAACCGCGCCTCAGGGGGCGCTCAGCGAGGGGCCGCGGGCGCTCGGGTGCCCGCGGGCCGCTCAGGCGTCGCGGAACCGGTTGATCGCGCCGACGAACCGGCTGCGCTTCTCCGAGTCCGTGACGCCCAGGCCCTGCTCGGGTGCGAGCGTGAGCACGCCGACCTTGCCCTGGTGGGCGTTGCGGTGCACGTCGAGCGCGGCCTGGCCGACCTCCTCGAGCCGGTAGGTCCTGCTCAGGGTCGGGTGGATCAGGCCACGGTCGATGAGCTCGTTGGCCTCCCACGCCTCGCGGTAGTTCGCGAAGTGCGAGCTGACGATGCGCTTGAGGTTCATCCAGAGGTAGCGGTTGTCGTACTCGTGCATGTAGCCCGAGGTCGACGCGCAGGTGACGATGGTGCCGCCCTTGCGCGCGACGTAGACGCTCGCGCCGAACGTCTCACGCCCCGGGTGCTCGAAGACGATGTCGACGTCGTGGCCGCCGGTGAGCTCGCGGATCTTCTTGCCGAGGCGCTGCCACTCGCGCGGGTCCTGCTGGGTGTTGTCCTCGTTCCAGAAGCGGTAGCCCTCGGCGGACCGGTCGATGATGAGCTCGGCCCCCATCGCGCGGCAGATGGCGGCCTTCTCGGGGGAGGACACCACGCAGATCGGGGTCGCGCCGCCGGCCAGGGCCATCTGCGTGGCGTAGGAGCCCAGCCCGCCCGAGGCGCCCCAGATGAGCACACGGTCACCGAGCTTCATGTGGGCGCCGTTGCGGGAGATGAGCTGGCGGTATGCCGTGCTGTTCACCAGGCCGGGGGACGCCGCCTCCTCCCACGTCAGGTGGGTCGGCTTGGGCATGAGCTGGTTGGCCTTGACGATCGCGAGCTCGGCGAGGCCGCCGAAGTTGGTCTCGAAGCCCCAGATGCGCTGCTGCGGGTCCATCATCGTGTCGTCGTGGCCGGCGGCGTCCTCGAGCTCGACCGACAGGCAGTGCGCGACGACCTCGGTGCCGGGCGTCCACTTGGTGACACCGGGGCCCACGCGCAGCACGACGCCCGCGAGGTCGGAGCCGACGACGTGGTAGTCGCGGTCGTGCCGCTGGGCGAACTCCGAGGTGCGGGCGTATCGCTCGAGGAACCCGAACGTCGACACCGGCTCGAAGATCGAGGTCCACACGGTGTTGTAGTTGATGGCGCTGGCCATGACCGCGACGAGGGCCTCGCCGGGGGCGAGCTCGGGGGTCGGCACCTGCTCGACGTGGAGGGACCTGCGGGGGTCCTTCTCCTTGGTCGGCAGGCCGGCGAACATGTCGACCTCGTCCTTGTGCACGGTCGCCGCGCGGTACGACTGCGGGACCTCGATCCCGGCATACGTCTCCCGGGTGCGGTCCCCGGAGAGGATGGCGGCGAGGATCTGGTCCATGCGGTCGTGCTCCTTCGGGTGGGTGCGGACAGCGTCGGCGGACACCTGTGCGGGTGAACCTAGCCGCCACGCCCCCTGCGCCCGCTGTCGTATGACCGCCCCCACACCGTGATCCGGCTCACGAGGCTGCCGGACGGTGGGCGGGCAAGCGGCATACAGTGCGGTCGTGGCCCTGACCCCCGTGATCCGCCGCCGGGCGATCCTCGGTGGGGTCGGCGTGCTGGCGTACTCGGGTGCGGCCTACTGGAGCATCACCGAGCGGATCATGCGGGCCGAGGTGCCGCTCTACAGCGAGACCGTGGCGCTCGGCGGTGGCGGCAGCCGCGTGCTCGTGCCCGCCGGTCACCTCGACAAGGTGGTGCCGGGCACCCGGGTGCTCGCGGCCCGGCCCCAGAGCGCCGGGCTCGTCGAGGACGAGCAGGCCTGGCTCGAGACGTGCGCGCCGTGGGTGCGGCGCGGGCTCGACGCCGACGGTGGACTCCTGCGCTCGGCGCTGCTCGACCTGCGCGTGCTCTCGGTGGGCCTGCCCGTGTCGGTGGCCGGGTGGACCGACCGCTGGCGCTACGCGTGGCCGCGGGACGTGTCGTTCGTCGCGTCGGCCCTGGCCCGGGTGGGGCACCCCGAGCACGCGGCCGACCAGCTGGCCTTCCTCCAGCGCGTGCAGCGGCCCGACGGGTGGTTCGAGGCGCGCTACGACATCACGAGCCTGCGCCCGCCGGACGACCGGGCGGCCCAGCTCGACGGCACGGGGTGGTCGCTGTGGGCCGCGAGCCAGCTCGCCACCCATGCCCCCGACCGCGCCGTGGAGCTGCTCGCCCCGGTGCGCCCGATGCTCGTGCGGTCCAGCCGGCGGCTGCTCGCCTCGCTCGACGCGCAGACCGCGCTCCCGCCGGCGTCGTCCGACTACTGGGAGCTCGTCGAGCGCACGCTCACCCTCGGCACCGCCGCGGCCGTCCTGGCCGGGCTGCGCAGCGCGTCACGCGTGCTGCCGCTCGTGGGGGAGATGGCACTCGCCGACCGCACGCGCGCGGCATCCGACCTGCTCGCGAGGCAGGTGCGCAGGCACTTCGGCCCGGAGGGCTACCCGCGCCAGCTCGGGGGTTCGGCGGCCGACGCCGCCGTGACATTCCTCGTGGCGCCGATCGGGCCGACCGAGGCCGACGTCGAGGTGCTGACGGCCGTCGACCGGGCCCAGACGTCGATGCTGCGGCCCGCCGGGGGGCTCGCGCCCGGTGCGGACTGGAAGAACGACGGCGTGAGCTGGACCCCGGAGACGGCGCTGTTC
>DATITJ010000482.1:0-3229 GCA_035467935.1 Ornithinibacter sp. | reverse complement strand
CACGTGTTGAGGCCGGGGTTGGTGCACGTCATCGGCACGACGTGCTCGGCACCGGCGGGGTCGGTGAGCACGACGGAGGCGTTCACGGCGTCGTGGCCCTCACGGAACACGGTGGCGCGGACGACGAACTCCTCGTCGACGACGGCCTTGGCCGGGCGGGCGCCGCCGTCGACCGATGGCCTGACGTCGAGGACGGGGATGCGGCCGATCGGATGCTGGGGGGCCATGGTCTGAGGGGCTGCAGTCACGCGTCGAACCTACCGGGACGAGGGGCGTGCGTGGCACGTCCGCGCGGGACGGCCGTCCCGGTTCGCAAGATCCTGACGGGCTGCTGGAACTTCGTGATGTGCACGGGTGGCCGTGCCCTACGATGGCCCCTCGTGAAGGCCATCCGTCGCTTCAGCGTCCGCCCCGTCCTACCCACCCCCATCGCCGCGCTCGGCGACCTCGCGATGAACCTGAGGTGGAGCTGGCACCCGCCGCTGCGCGACCTCTTTCAGTCCATCGACCCGCGGCGCTGGGACGCCGTGGGCCACGACGCCGTCGCCATGCTCTCGGCCGTCGCCCCCGACGAGCTCGAGCGCCTCGCCGGCGACCCGGCCTTCGTCGAGCGGGTGACCCACGCCAAGGAGGCCCTCGACCGCTACCTCGTCGAGGACCGCTGGTACCAGCAGTGGGGTCGCGAGCAGGCCGACGGCGGCGGCGTGCCCTCGGCCATCGCCTACTTCAGCGCGGAGTTCGGCATCGCCGCGGTACTCCCGCAGTACTCCGGCGGCCTCGGGATCCTCGCCGGCGACCACCTCAAGGCGGCCTCGGACATCGGGGTGCCGATCGTGGGCGTCGGCCTGTTCTACAAGACCGGCTACTTCCGCCAGAGCCTCAACCGTGACGGCTGGCAGCAGGAGGACTACCCCGTCCTCGACCCCGACGGGCTCCCGCTGTCGCTGCTGCGCGAGGAGGACGGGACGGCATCCGTCATCACGATCGACCTCCCCGGCGGCCGCGAGCTGCAGGCGCACGTGTGGCGCGCCCAGGTCGGCCGCGTGCCGCTGCTGCTCCTCGACTCCGACGTGCACGCCAACGACGACGCCGGCCGCAGCGTCACCGAGCGCCTCTACGGCGGCGGCGGCGAGCTGCGCCTGCAGCAGGAGATGCTGCTCGGCATGGGCGGTGTGCGCGCGCTGCGCCTGTGGTCGCGCCTCACCGGCGCCCCGACCCCCGACGTCTACCACGCCAACGAGGGCCACGCCGGCTTCCTCGGCATCGAGCGGATCAGCGAGATCGTGCGGGCCGAGGGCATGGCCTTCGACGAGGCCCTCGAGGCCGTGCGCTCCGCGACCGTGTTCACGACGCACACCCCCGTGCCCGCCGGGATCGACCGCTTCGACGCCTCGCTCATCGAGCTCTACTTCGGCGGCGCCCAGGCGCTCGGGGGCGTGCCGGTCGAGCGGCTGCTCGCGCTGGGCGCCGAGACCTACGAGGGCGGCTCCGCGAACATGTTCAACATGGCGGTGATGGGCCTGCGCCTCGCCCAGCGCGCCAACGGCGTCTCGCAGCTCCACGGTGTCGTGAGCCGCGAGATGTTCGACGGTCTGTGGCCGGGGTTCGACGACGCCGAGGTGCCGATCGGCTCGATCACCAACGGCGTCCACGGCCCGACGTGGGTGGACCGCAAGGTGTTCGAGCTCGCCCGCGCCCACGCCGCCGTGCGCGAGCTCGACACGCAGGACTCCTGGGAAGCCATGGCCTCCGTGCCGCGCGGCGCCGTGTGGGCCGCCACGCGCGAGCTGCGCCAGCAGCTCGTCGACGAGGCCCGCAGGCGCACCCGGCAGTCGTGGCTCGAGCGCGGGGCGTCCCCGGCCGAGCTCGGCTGGACCGACGAGATCCTCGACCCCGACGTGCTCACCATCGGGTTCGCCCGGCGCGTGCCGACCTACAAGCGGCTGACGCTCATGCTGCGCGACCCCGCCCGCCTCAAGAAGCTGCTCCTCGACCCCGAGCGCCCGATCCAGCTCGTCATCGCCGGCAAGTCGCACCCGGCCGACGAGACCGGCAAGCAGCTCATCCAGCAGATGGTGCGCTTCGCCGACGACCCCGAGGTCCGCCACCGCATCGTGTTCCTCCCGAACTACGACATCGCCATGGCGCTGTCCCTCTACCCGGGCTGCGACGTCTGGCTCAACAACCCGCTGCGCCCGTTCGAGGCGTGCGGCACGTCGGGCATGAAGGCCGCGCTGAACGGCGCGCTCAACCTCTCCATCCTCGACGGCTGGTGGGACGAGTGGTTCGACGGCAAGAACGGCTGGGCCATCCCCACCGCTGACGGCGTCGAGGACCCCGAGCGTCGTGACGACATCGAGGCCAACGCGCTCTACGACCTCGTCGAGCACCAGGTCGCCCCGCGGTTCTACGACACCGACGAGGACGATCTGCCGCAGAACTGGCTGTCGATGATCATGCACACGGTCACGACCCTCGGCCCGAAGGTGCGCGCGAGCCGCATGGTGCGCGACTACACCCAGGTGCTCTACGTTCCGGCGGCCCGTGCCGGCTGGGCGATGGCCGAGGGCGGCTACGCCGGGGCCCGCGACCTCGCGGCGTACAAGGCCAGGGCACGCGATGCGTGGAAGGACGTGCACGTCGACCACGTCGAGTCCTCCGGTGTCGGGGACAGCCCCGAGCTCGGCGAGACGCTGCACGTCACGGCCTACGTCTCCCTCGGTGCCCTCGCGCCGGACGACGTCGAGGTGCAGGTGGCCCACGGGCGTACCAGCCACCACGGCGACGAGCTGCACGACCTCGCAACGCTGCCGCTGACCCACGTGGAGTCCTACGAGCACGGTCGCCACCAGTTCTCCGGAGACCTTGCGCTGCGGTCCTCGGGCGCGTTCGGCTACACCGTGCGGGTGCTCCCGACGCACACCGGTCTGGCGACGACCGCCGAGCTCGGCCTGGTCGCCAACGCGTGACGCCGTTTGCCTCCTGGGGCGGGAAGGCTGGCCCGCCCGGTCAGGGATGCCGGGTCGCCGCCTCCACGAGCCGGCCCCGGGTGACGTCGGCACGGGTCCGGCAGCCGGTCAGGGCCATCGTGAGGTCGAGCTCCGCGGTGATGTTGCGCAGCACCTCCGACACTCCCTCGGCGCCGGCCAGCGCGAGGCCGTAGACGTGCGGGCGCCCGATGCCCACGGCGTCCGCACCGAGGGCCAGCGCGACGAAGGCGTCGGCCCCC
>DATITJ010000481.1:0-1841 GCA_035467935.1 Ornithinibacter sp. | reverse complement strand
ACGGCGGTCGCGGCGTTGACGACCTGCGTCTGCTGGTCGACCTCGAGGCGCAGCTCCATGGCGGGCACGCCGCGCATCCACAGGGCGCCGAGGTCGAGACGACCGTCGCGGCCGTCGATCTCGGCGACGTCCCAGGGTCCGTTCGACCGGTCGGCCGGGGCGGCGGGCTCGGGGGTCGGCTCCTCGTCGACCTCGCCGGTCTCCTGCTCCTCGACCAGGGCCGCGGCGGCCTCGGTGGTCTCGTCGCGCTGGGCGCGCGAGCCCTTGGATCTGTTGAAGATGCTCACGTCTGCTGTCGTCCTCGGGTGTGGTCTGGGTCTGCGGCCGGTCACCGCGGGCCCGCGGCGCCGAAACCTCCGGTGGACCCGTGACCAGTCTCCCCCCGGGCACTGTCCGGAAGCGAATCCGTGACGTCGAAGTCGGCGTGGAGGTGGTGCTGCACGACCAGCTGGGCGATGCGGTCACCCACCCGCACGGTGAAGGTCTCGCGCGGGTCGAGGTTGACGAGGTTGACGAGCACCTCACCGCGGTATCCCGAGTCGAGCGTGCCGGGCGCGTTGACCACGGTGACGCCGTGCCGGGCCGCCAGGCCCGAGCGGGGGTGCACCAGGCCCACCGTGCCGGCCGGGAGCGCGAGCGCCAGACCGGTCGGCACGAGCGACCGCTCCCCCGGGGCGAGCGTGACCTCGGCGACGCTCGTCAGGTCGGCGCCGGCGTCGCCGTCGGTGCTGTAGGCCGGGACGCTCGCGTCCGGGTGCAGCAGCCGGACGGAGACGGGGACGTGCTCCGCAGGGCTCACGCGTCGGTGGTGCCCGCCGCTCAGGCGGCGCACTCCCGGCACACGAGCACGCCGGACTTCTCGCTCGCGAGCTGGCTGCGGTGGTGCACGAGGAAGCACCGTGAGCACGTGAACTCGTCGGCCTGCCGCGGCAGGACACGCACGGAGAGCTCCTCACCGGAGAGGTCCGCCCCGGGGAGCTCGAAGCCCTCCGCCTGCTCGGTCTCGTCGACGTCGACGCTCGAGGCGCGCTTGTCGACGCGACGGCTCTTCAGCTCCTCGATGGAGTCCTCGGAGAGCTCGTCGTCGGTCTTGCGCGGTGCGTCGTAGTCCGTCGCCATAGCTGATGTCACCCTTCGTCGTGTAACCCGGCCCTGACAACGCACGGAGATCCGCGTTTGTGCCCGGGTCTCGCCGTGCGCGGCGATTGTGCACCATCAGGGGCCGGATGCGCCACGCCGGGTCCACCGCGACGGGTCCCGCGGGGCCCGCCGGGTCAGTCCGGCGGGCCCACGTGGCGGGCCGACAGCTCCTGCACCAGGGGCCCGAACACCGTCGCGACGCCCGGCGCGGCACCCCACACGAGGTCACGCGTCGGCACCTCGTCGACGGGCCCGCCCAGGACGCACCCGGCCTCGCGGGCGACGAGCTCACCCGCCGCGCGGTCCCACGGGTTGAGCGCCGCCTCGTAGTACGCGTCGAGCCGTCCGGCGGCCAGCGCACAGAGGTCGAGGGCCGCGCTCCCCTGCCGGCGGATGTCGCGAACCTGCGGCAGGAGGTCGACGAGCAGGGCCGCCTGGCGGGCCCGCGTCGACGCGGCGTACCCGAACCCCGTGCCGACGAGCGCCAGCGCCAGGTCGGTGGGGCCGGCGACCCGCAGCATTCGCGTGCCCGCGTCGGAGGTGAGCCGCGCCCCACCGCCGAGGTGGGCGTGGAACAGCTCGCCGGTCTCGGGGTTGAGCACCGCGCCGGCCACCGCCTCCCAGTGTCCGGGCCGGGTCGGGTCCCCGGTCACGACGGCGACGGACACGGCATACGCCGGGATGCCGTAGAGGTAGTTGAC
>DATITJ010000480.1:0-4007 GCA_035467935.1 Ornithinibacter sp. | reverse complement strand
CGTCGACACCGGAGGCCTCGGCTCGATGATCCGAGGCGGCACGGGCGAGCTGCTGCAGATGTCGTTCGGCGGGCAGGGCTACGTCCTCGTCCAGCCGAGCGAGTCGGTGCCCCAGGGCGGCCAGCAGGGCGGCCAGACGCCAGGTGGCATGCTCGGCCAGTTCCTGCAGTAGGCGTCGGTCGCGGCGGCCGGTGGCGACCCGCACGGAGGCACGGCGCCGGCATACGCAAGAATCGGTGCCATGACGGCACAGGTGACCGGGACCGACATCCTCGACGTCGCGCGCGAGCAGGTGCTCGAGCGCGGGGCGCCGCTGACGCAGGAGCAGGTGCTCGAGGTGATGCGCACCGGCGACGACCGGCTGCAGGACCTCCTCGCGCTCGCCCACGCGGTGCGGATGAAGTACCAGGGCCCCGCGGTCGAGGTCGAGGGCATCGTCTCGCTCAAGACCGGCGGCTGCCCCGAGGACTGCCACTTCTGCTCGCAGTCGGGCCAGTTCACCTCGCCGGTGCGTTCGGTGTGGCTCAACATCCCCGAGCTCGTGCGCGCCGCCAAGCAGACCGCTGCGACCGGGGCGAGCGAGTTCTGCATCGTCGCCGCCGTGCGCGGGCCCGACGACAGGCTCATGGAGCAGATGCGCGAGGGTGTCGGGGCCATCCGGGCGGCCGTCGACATCAACGTCGCCGCGTCGCTCGGCATGCTGACCCGTGAGCAGGTCGACGACCTCGTCGACATGGGCGTGCACCGCTACAACCACAACCTCGAGGCCGGGCGGTCCTACTTCCCGAGCGTCGTCACGACCCACTCCTTCGAGGAGCGCTGGGACACCTGCCTCATGGTCAAGGAGTCGGGCATGGAGCTGTGCTGCGGCGGGCTCGTCGGCATGGGCGAGACGCTCGAGCAGCGCGCCGAGCTCGCGGCCCAGCTCGGCGCGCTCGAGCCGCACGAGGTGCCGCTGAACTTCCTCAACCCACGCCCCGGCACGCCGTTCGGGGACCTCGAGCCGATGGAGACCGGCGACGCGCTGCGCACCATCGCGGCCTTCCGGCTCGCGCTGCCGCGCACGATCCTGCGGTATGCCGGTGGGCGTGAGCTCACGCTCGGCGACCTCGGCACCCGCGACGGGCTCCTCGGCGGCATCAACGCCGTCATCGTCGGCAACTACCTGACGACGCTGGGCCGCGACCCCCGCGAGGACCTCGCGCTGCTCGACGAGCTCGAGATGCCGATCAAGGCCCTCAACGAGACGTTCTGACGGTGCGGGGCCGGCGGTGGTGTCCGTGACGGACGAGACGGATGCCGTGGCCCCGGTGCCGCGCGCGTCGGCACCCGGCACGTGGTGCGGGCAGTGCGGTGCCGCGGTGGACTCGGGCAGCCACGCCGGGTGTGCCCGGCGGGCCGAGCTCGAGCCCCCGCGGTGGTGCGTGCACTGCCGCCGTCGGATGAAGGTGCAGGTCACGCCGGGTGCGTGGACGGCGACGTGCGTGGAGCACGGGACGGTGGAGGAGCCCACCTGGGGCTGAGGCTCCGTGCCGCGTCGGGTGCTCCGGTGCTCGCCCGGCAGCCGGCTCGGCACCCGACTCGGGAATGACCGAGGATGGTTGACGGTTCAACCAGTCAGATCAGCGTCGATCGCCCTGCACGATCCGCCCCCTGACCCCAGGAGCTCCCCGTGAACGTCCTCGTCCTCGTCGGCAGCCTGCGCGCCGGCTCCACCAACCAGCTGCTCGCCGACGCCGCCATCGCCCACCTCCCCCCCGGGGCCGAGGGCACGGTCTTCGCCCGCCTCGCCGACCTCCCGCACTACTGCGAGGACCTCGACCACGACGACGCGCTGCCCGAGGTCGCCCGCGACCTGCGCGAGGCCGTCGCCGACGCCGACGCCCTCCTGCTCGTCACGCCGGAGTACAACGGCTCGATGTCGAGCGCCGTCAAGAACGCCGTCGACTGGGCCTCGCGCCCCCGCGGTGCCGCCGCCATCACCGGCAAGCCCGCGGCGGTCATCGCCGCGACCGGCTCCCCCCGCGCCGGTCAGTGGGCCCGCGAGGACGCCGTCAGGGTGCTCACGGTCGCCGGCGCCGACGTCATCGAGGACACCGTGGGGGTCGGCTCGTCGTTCCAGGCGTTCACCGAGGGCCGGCTCGCCGACGAGGCGCTCGACACCGAGCTGCGCTCGCTCGTGACCCGGGTGGCCCACTCGGTCGAGCAGGCCCGTTCCGCCGCCTGACCTTCCGAGTCGGGTGCCGAGGCGGCTGCCCCGGCGACCACCCGAGCACCCACCCCGGCGGGCCGCCACAATGGGTCTCGATGCCACCCTCCGCCGCCCCGGACCAGCCCCCGCGACCCGACCTCCCCGCGTGGCCCGATGCCGCCGAGCTGCTCGCGTTCGACCGGGCGCACGTCTGGCACCCCTACTCCTCCGCACTGACCCCCCAGGACCCGTACCTCGTCGACTCGGCGCACGGCATCCGGCTGCGGTTGCGGGACCGCGACGGTGAGCCGCGCGAGGTCGTCGACGCGATGTCGTCCTGGTGGTGCGCCATCCACGGGTACGCGGTGCCCGAGCTCGACGCCGCGGCGCACCGCCAGCTCGGGGCGATGTCGCACGTGATGTTCGGGGGGCTCACCCACGAGCCGGCGATCGGGCTGGCGAGACGGCTGGTCGCCATCGCGCCGACCGGGCTGGAGCACGTCTTCCTCGCCGACTCGGGCTCGGTGTCGGTCGAGGTCGCCATGAAGATGGCCCTGCAGTGGCACCTCGCGGCGGGTCGGCGCCGCACCCGGTTCTTCACGATCCGCGGCGGCTACCACGGCGACACGTTCTCGCCGATGTCGGTGACCGACCCGATCGGCGGGATGCACGCGCTGTTCCGCGGGGTGCTGCCCGAGCACGTCTTCGCGCCGCGCCCTCCGGGCGGGCTCGACCGGGCGCCCGACGACCCCGAGATGCTCGCCTGGGAGCGGGAGACCCGAGCCCTGTACGCCGAGCACGCGGGGTCCGTGGCCGCCGTGATCGTCGAGCCGGTGCTCCAGGGCGCCGGCGGGATGCACGTCTACGGCCCGCACGTGCTGGCGGTGCTGCACCAGCTGGCCCGGGAGCACGGCGCGCTCGTCATCCACGACGAGATCGCGACCGGGTTCCACCGCACCGGGCCGCTCTGGGCCGGCGCGGGGCGGGGAGACATCGACCCACGGGTCGATCCCGCCCCGGACATCCTCTGCGTCGGCAAGGCCCTCACCGGCGGCTACCTCACCCTCGCGGCGGTGCTGTGCACCCGCGAGGTCGCCGTGGGGGTCAGCGGGGGTGAGGCCGGCGGCCTCATGCACGGGCCGACGTTCATGGGGAACCCGCTGGCCTGCGCCATCGCCTCGGCGAACCTCGACCTGCTGGCGGCGCGTGACACCGAGGCCGAGGTGGCCCGGATCGAGCGCGGGCTGACCGCAGGGCTGGAGCGTGCGGCCTCCCTGACGTCCGTCGCGGAGGTGCGCGTGCTGGGAGCCGTCGGGGTCGTGCAGCTGCGCGAGCCGGTGCGGGTGGCCGAGGTGACCGCGGCGGCGATCGAGCGCGGGGTGTGGGTGCGGCCGTTCCGCGACCTCGTCTACACGATGCCGCCCTACGTGGCGTCGGACGCCGACCTTGGGCTGCTCACGGCCGGCCTCGTCGGTGCCGTGGAGGACGTCCACGGCTGATCGGCCGGATCAGCCGACCGGCACCTGCGCGGCGAGGCGCTCGAGATCATCTCGCATCCGCTCGAGCCTGACCGCGCCCGGGCGCGGTCAGGCTGACGCGTTCGTCGCCGATGAGCCGATGGCGTCGACGACCACCGGACAGCGACCGCTCGGAGCGCGGCCGATGCAGCCAGCGCTCACCGGCTGCCGGTTCGAGGCCGGCGATGGCGCTGAGGCGGTCAGGGGCGACCGAGTCCGCGCGAGCGAGGATCGACAGGATGGCGAACGCCTCGGCCCCACGCGGCCACCGGCACTCGCTGCTTGCACCCCGGCGGACC
>DATITJ010000479.1:0-1680 GCA_035467935.1 Ornithinibacter sp. | reverse complement strand
GGAGTCGGTCCAGGCCAGGTTGGCCGGCACGCCGGTCGTGATGGACGGGCAGACCCTCGCCCCCGAGACCCAGCTGATGCTGGCCATGCAGCGCCTGGCGCGGCTCCCCGGCGCGGAGACGATGCCGATCCCCGAGGGGCGTGCGGCCGTGCGGCACCACGCCTCGCTCGCGGCGGGCGACCAGCCGGTCGGCGCCGTCCGCACCCTGTCCGTGGGTGACCTGCCCGGGCGGCTCTACACCGGCTCCACCGCCGGCGCCACCAGCCCGCTGCTGCTCTTCCTGCACGGCGGCGGCTTCATGTACGGCGACCTCGACTCCCATGACGCCCCGTGCCGGCTCCTCGCCGAGCGCGCGGGGATCCGGGTCCTCTCCCTCGACTACCGGATGGGGCCCGAGGAGCCGTTCCCCGCGGCGTACGACGACGCGGTGGCCGCGTTCGAGTGGGTCGTCGCCCACGCGGCGTCGATCGGCGCGGACCCCGAGCGCCTCGCCGTCGGTGGCGACTCCGCCGGTGGCAACCTCGCCGCCGGTGTCGCGATCGAGGCCGCCCGCCGCGGGCTGCCGCTGGCCCTGCAGCTGCTCGTCTACCCGATGACCGACGCCGAGCACCCCACGCGCAGCTATGAGCTGTTCTCCGAGGGCTTCTACCTCACCCGCCGCTTCATGGACCTGGCCAACGAGTGCTACGTCCCGCCCGGCCACGACCTGAAGGACCCGCGGCTCTCGCCGATCCACGCCGACCTCCCCGCCGGCCTCGCCCCCGCCTACCTCATCACCGCCGGCTTCGACCCGCTGCGCGACGAGGGCGAGGACTACGCCCGCAAGCTCGCCGACGCCGGCGTCGAGGTCGAGCTCCAGCGCTTCCCCGACCAGATCCACGGGTTCTTCAACGTCGTCGGCGTCGGCCGCCGCTCACCCGCCGCCGTCGCCGAGATCGCCGTCAAGACCGGCGCGGCTCTGCGGCGCTGAGGCTGGGTGGGGCGGGGCCGGGGCGGGCCGGGGCGGGGCGGGGGTAGTCCCTAACCCCAGCCAGGGTTTCGGAGGCCAGGACCCGCGCTGACGTTAGGGACTACCCCGACCCCGGGGCCCCCGACCAAGCCACCTACAGCTCCGGCCGATACCGCCGCACGACGGCGACGAACTGCACCGGGTCGACCATCTGCGCCGTGATCGAGTACGGCGGCAGGCTGCGCCGGTGGAAGTCGACGCGCCACCCACGCTCGCCGGGTTGCCCGACCATGCTCACCTGCACCCTGTCCGAGCCGAGGTCGAAGCGGTGGTGGCTGCCGTCCTTGCGGATGTCGACGACCCCGCCCTCGACGCTCACGTGGCTGGGGGAGGCCCGGACCAGCCACGCCCCGATCGCGAGCACCAGCGCCACGACCACCAGCGCCACGCCGGAGGTCGACCTCAGGTTGTCGTACAGGGCCGTCATCCCTACCAGCAGGCCGGCGACGACCGCGCAGCTGCCGAGCAGCACCGAGAGCACGCCCCGTACCGATGACCCGGCCGGCTCGAGGCTCACCTCGCTGCCCGGGTCAGCGGCGTGCAGGATCCCCGCCGAGCCGCTCAGTGCGGACTCCGCGGTCGCCGGCGCGACCACGCCCGTCCGAGGCTCGCGGAGGGAGGGGGCGGGGGAGGGGGCAGCAGGCGCAGGAGTCGTACGACGCCCAGGCACC
>DATITJ010000478.1:0-1541 GCA_035467935.1 Ornithinibacter sp. | reverse complement strand
CCCGGCGCGCGGTGACCGTGCTCGTCGACGGGCTGGGGCACGACCTGCTGGTGGGTCGGGCCGGGCACGCGCCGTGGCTGCGTTCGCACCTCGGCACCACGCGGCGGGTGACGAGCGGCTTCCCCTCCACCACCGCCACGTCGATGGGCACCTTCGGAACGGGCCTCGCGGCCGGGGCCCACGGGCTGCTCGGCTACGAGGTGCTCGTGCCGGGGGAGGACCGCCTGCTCAACGAGCTGTCCTGGGAGGACGGCCCCGACCCCCTGCGCTGGCAGCCGCACGAGACGGTGTTCGAGCGCGTGGCCCGGGCCGGTCTCGAGGTCGTGCGGGTGGGGCCGGCCTACTTCGACGGCTCGGGCCTGACGACGGCGGCGCTGCGCGGCGGCCGGTTCTCGGCCGCGTCGAGCCTACCCGCCCGGGTCGACGCGACCCTGGCGGCGGTGCGCGCCGGCCGGCGCTCCCTCGTTCACCTCTACTGGGGAGAGCTCGACAAGGTCGGGCACGTCTTCGGCTGCGACTCCTGGCAGTGGGGGGACGAGCTGGAGGGCGTCGACCGCGAGCTCGCGCGTCTCGCGGCATCCCTGCCCGACGACTGCTCGCTGACGATCACGGCCGACCACGGCATGGTCGACGTGCCACACGAGGTGCGCGTGGACGTCGCCGACGAGCCGGCGCTCGCCAGCGGGGTGCGGCACGTGACGGGCGAGGCCCGGGCGCCACAGGTCTACGTCGAGCCCGGTGCCCGCGAGGAGGTGCACGCCGCGTGGGCCGAGCGCCTCGGCGACCGGGCGCTCGTGCGCACCCGGGAGGAGGCCGTGGCCGCCGGGTGGTTCGGTGCGGTGCTGCCGGAGAACCTCCCGCGCATCGGCGACGTCGTCGTCGCCACGCGCGGCCGCAACGCCGTCGTCGACTCGCGCCGGGCCCGCCCCGAGCTGCTCGCGCTCATCGGGCTGCACGGCTCGCTCAGCGACGACGAAGTGGCCGTGCCGGTCGTCCACGTGCCCGCCGCGGTCGCCTAGGCTCTCCCCTCGTGGCGGAACTGGTCTTCTTCTCGGGAACGATGGACTGCGGCAAGTCCACCCTCGCCCTCCAGATGGACCACAACAACTCCGCCCGCGGCCGGCAGGGGCTGATCTTCACCAAGCTCGACCGCATGGGTGAGTCGGTGCTGTCCTCGCGACTGGGCCTGTCGACGCCCGCCATCGAGGTCGGCGACGACCTCGACTTCTGGGACGAGGTCGTCGAGCGGCTCACCGCCGGCGCCCGGGTCGACTACCTCATCTGCGACGAGGCGCAGTTCTACACCCCCGCCCAGGTCGAGCAGCTCGCACGGGTCGTCGACGAGCTGGGCCTGGACGTGCACGCCTTCGGCATCACCGCCGACTTCCGCACCGAGCTGTTCCCCGGATCGCGCCGGCTCATCGAGCTCGCCGACCGCGTGCAGCTGCTCCAGGTCGAGGCGCTGTGCTGGTGCGGGCGCAAGGCCACCCACAACGCCCGCATCGTCGACGGCGCGATGGTCGTCGAGGGGGAACAGGTCG
>DATITJ010000477.1:0-3932 GCA_035467935.1 Ornithinibacter sp. | reverse complement strand
GTTCATGGCCATCGACGCCTTCGAGGGGCGCCAGATGCTGCCCGAGCACGACGTGCTCGTCATCGACGAGGGCCACGAGCTCGTCGACCGGGTCACCTCGACGATCACCGACGAGGTCACGCCCGGCATGGTCCGCGCGGCCGCCAAGCGGGCCGCGCGCCAGGCAGACGCCTCCTCGACGATGGACGAGGCCGCGGACCTCCTGGAGTCGGTCCTCGAGCCGGCACCGGAGGGGCGGCTGACCGGCATCCCCGACTCCCTCGCCATGGCGCTGGCCCGGGTGCGTGACACGGCCCGTGCCGTGCAGAGCGAGCTCAAGCCCCAGCAGGGGGAGGAGCCGGATGCCGGGAGGCAGGTCGCCCGGGCCGCCGTGGACGAGGTCTTCGAGAACGCCTCGCGCATCCTCGAGGAGCGCGAGCTCGATGTCGTCTGGCTGAACCGCGACCCGCGCCGCGGGCCGGTGCTGCGCGTGGCGCCGATGAGCGTGGCGATGCTCGTGCGCGACAAGGTGTTCGCCGATCGCACCGTCGTGCTCACCTCGGCCACGCTCGAGCTCGGCGGGTCCTTCGACGCCGTCGCGGGCACCATCGGCCTGCGCGGTGAGGGGGCCCCCACGTGGCGCGGGCTCGACGTCGGCAGCCCGTTCGACTACCCGACGCAGGGCATCGCCTACGTGGCCAGGCACCTGCCGCCCCCCGGTCGCGACGGCCTGGCCACGCAGACCCTCGACGAGATCGAGGCGCTCGTGCGCGCCGCCGGCGGCCGCACCCTCGGGCTGTTCTCCTCGATGCGCGCCGCCAAGGAGGCCACCGAGGCGATGCGCGAGCGGTTCGCCGACCTCGAGGGGGGCATCGCCTTCCTCTGCCAGGGCGAGGACCAGATCAGCACGCTCGTGCGGCAGTTCGCCCGCGACCCGCGCACCTGCCTGTTCGGCACGCTGTCGCTGTGGCAGGGCGTCGACGTGCCCGGCTCGTCGTGCCAGCTCGTCATCATCGACCGCATCCCGTTCCCGCGACCCGACGACCCCCTCGCCTCGGCGCGCTCGCAGGCGATCGCGCGGATGGGCGGCAACGGGTTCATGGCCGTCTCGGCGACGCACGCCGCGCTGCGACTCGCCCAGGGCGCGGGACGCCTCATCCGCCGGGCCGACGACCGCGGCGTCGTCGCGTTCCTGGACAACCGGATGATGACGGCGCGGTATGCCGGGTTCCTCCAGCGCTCGCTGCCGCCGTTCTGGCCCACCGCCGACCGCGCCATGGTGCTGTCGGCCCTCGCACGCCTGGACGAGACCGCCGACCCGCCGCTGCCCGTCGCCGAGCCGGCGCTGCGCGGCCTCACGGGTGCGGTCGCCGCCACGGTCGGCGACCCCGACCGTGGCGCGGACGCCGCCGCACCGGAGCCGGCCGAGCGCCCGGTGGCCGAGGCGCCGCCGCCGCCCGAGTCCTCGCGCACCGCCGTCACGCACGGTCACGCCTGGACCGAGCAGGAGGACGAGGAGCTGCGCGACGGCATCGAGCTGGGGTTGACGCCCGACGAGCTGGCCGAGTCGATGGAGCTGCCGGTCGAGACCGTCGCGGCGCGGCTCGAGGGCCTCGGGCTCGAGGCCGGCAGGGGCCCCACCCTCTCCTTCGACTGACAGGGGGTCCCCGCCCGCGCCGAGCGCCCGCTGGTCGGTGCGAGGACGACGTCGGCCGCCCGTGGCAGAGTGACGCCCATGGCGGACGAGGTCGCGGTGCACCACGCGGTGCCCCCCTACGTCCTCATCTCCGGGCCCGAGTCGCTGCTCGCCGAACGCGCCCTGGCGCAGACGATCGACGACCTGAAGGTCACCCAGCCCGACCTCGAGACGATCCCCCTGTACGCCGCGGCCTACGAGGCCGGCGAGCTCACCCTCCACGCGAGCCCCTCGCTGTTCGGCGGGGCCAGGTGCATCGTCGTGCACGACCTCGACGAGGCGGGCGACGACCTCCAGGCCGACCTCCTCGCCGCGCTGGCCGTCGACCCCGAGCCCGACCTCACCCTCGTCGTGCTCCACAAGAGCGGTTCTCGCGGCAAGAAGGTGCTCGACACCCTCAAGGGTTCCGGCGCCCGTGTCATCGACGCCGCGGCGATCAAGACCGACCGGGACAAGGCCGACTTCGCGGCCCACGAGTTCCGCCGCGCTCGGCGCAAGGCCACCGGTGAGGGCGTGCACGCCCTCGTCGAGGCGGTCGGCAAGGACCTCCGCGAGCTCGCGTCGGCGTGCCAGCAGCTCATCGACGACACCCATGGCGTCATCGACGAGCGCGTCGTGCTCACCTACCACGGGGGAAAGGTCGAGGCCACGGGGTTCCGGGTCGCCGACGCGACGATGACCGGCGACACCGGGGAGGCGCTGCGCCTGCTGCGCCACGCGATCGCCGTGGGCGTCGACCCCGTCCCGATCGTCGCCGTCCTCGCGCAGCAGGTGCGCCAGCTCATCAAGGTGGGGGCCGCGGGCCGCGGCCGCTCCGCCGACGTGGCGCGCGACGTCGGCATGGCGCCGTGGCAGGTCGACAAGGCCCGCCGGGCGCTCGGCGGCTGGACCGCCGACGGCCTCGCGACCTGCGTGCACGCCATCGCGGCGGCCGACTTCGAGGTCAAGGGCGGCGGCCGCGACCCCGTCTACGCCGTGGAGCGCTGCGTCCTGACGATCACCGGCCTGCACGCGCGCCACCGCGCCTGACTGCTGCGGTCGGCGCGGGCGGCGCGCGGCATCCGACGTTTTGGTGCCCGGTCGTCCCGCTGGTAACTTTGATCCTTGCGTGCGCGCTTGAGGTCGTGCGCGCACCGCAGCACCACCCAGCGCACGTCAACCACGGATGTCCCCACGTCCGGTCCCGACGCGCGACTGCCGCCCTCTAACGGCATACCGACCCCAGCAGAAAGCACTCATACCAGTGGCGAACATCAAGTCCCAGCTCAAGCGCATCAAGACCAACGCTCTGGCGACCGAGCGCAACAAGGCCGTCAAGTCCGAGGTCAAGACCGCGATCCGCAAGTTCCGCGAGGCCGCCGACACCGGCAAGGCCGACGAGGCGCAGGCGGCGCTCAGGGTCGCGTCCACCAAGCTCGACAAGGCCGTGAGCAAGGGCGTCATCCACGAGAACCAGGCCGCGAACAAGAAGTCCGCGATGGCCAGGAAGGCCGCCGGTCTCTGACCGACGCCACCCTCGACGGGGCCCGTCACCGACCACGGTGACGGGCCCCTCGGCGTCTGCCGGCGCGCGCGGGCCTGGCGGCGGGTAGCGTCCGGCGGGTGATCTCGCCCCAGCGCCTCGTCGTCGGCTCGGCCGCCATCCTCACCCCCATCGCGCTGGGCTGGTGGCTGCGACAGCGACCCAAGCCCGTGCCGGTCACGGGTGTCGTCGTCACGGACGAGGGCGGACTGCCGCTGTCGGGGGTGCGCGTCGAGGCGCGGCACGTCGTGACGTTCGCCGTGCTGGCGAGCGCCACGACCGGGGGCTCGGGGGAGTTCGCCCTGGCCGGCCTCACCGCGGACGAGGTCGGCCTGTGGGTCGACGGCACCTCGCGGGGGCGGCAGCGGGGGTATGCCGCGGCCGGCGGCGGCGTCGTGCCCACGTGGGGCGAGGCGGTCTCGTGGGGGAGCGGGTCGTTCCCGGTGCGGCTGCGCCTGGCCGAGGCCTGAGTCCCCGCAGCTCGAGGGCCCCGCCCGCGCGTGGGTCGTTCAGCGGCGCAGTCGCGCCAGGGCGTCGGCGACGTCGGCGAAGCGCTCGGGGGCGAGCACCGCCCCCTCACGACGGACGGCATCCGGCCGCACCCGCACGACCCGGTCCCAGCGCACCTCGCTCGGGCGGCCCTGGCGGTCCCACCCGCCGGCGCCGACGTCGACCCAGCGGCGGCCTTCGCGGGCCTCCTGCGCGGCGTCGCGGTCGTGGTCCTTGCTGGTCAGC
>DATITJ010000476.1:0-1769 GCA_035467935.1 Ornithinibacter sp. | reverse complement strand
TCGGCCTGGGCCGAGCTGTCCTCGCTGGCCTCGCTCGACCCCATTCGCGGCACGACCGCCCGTTGGCGCACCCAGCACCGACGAGAGGTCGGTCGTCGCGACCTTCGCACCCTGTTCGAGCCGCGCCGGGCCGTCCTCAATGGGTGGGGGGATGCCGTCCACCACGCCCTCGTCTCCCCGCGCCCGCCGAGTGGCGACGCCGCCCACGACCTCAGCCCGCGCTCGTGGATGGTCAAGGTCGCGCGGCATCCCGGGGTCCTCGCGGTCGCCGGTGCGCTGGCGGTCACCGTGCTGGCCGGACGCACCCTCGGCCAGGGCGTCGTCACCGGCCTCGGGTCGGGCCTCACCGGGGGTGAGCTCGTCGGCAACCGCGCCGGCGCGAGCACCCTGTGGTCGGCGTGGACCGACGGGTGGACCGGCGCCGGCCTCGGCGGCCCCGACCCGGTCGGCCCGCACGCCCCCCTGCTCGCGATCCCGGCATGGCTGGTCGACCACGTCCCGCTCGTGCCGAGCCCGGCCTCTCCCGCCGGCCTGGCCGTGGGCCTGGTCGTGCTCCTCGGGATGCCGCTCGCGGCGACCAGCGCCTTCCTCGCCTTCCGCACGATGGTCGTCTCCCGCCCGGTCCGCGGCCTCGCCGCCTTCGCGTGGGCGACCACCGGCGTCGCGGCCGCGTCCGTCGCCCAGGGCCGCCTCGGTGCGGTCGTCGCCCTCGTGCTGCTCCCGTTCCTCGCCTCCGGGCTCTGGCTCGTCGCCACCCGCCGGTCGACGGCGACGAGTGCGTTCGCGACCGCGCTGTCGGGAGTCGTGCTCGGTGCCTTTGCGCCCGTGCTCCTCGCCGTGGTCGTGGTGCTCGCGCTCCTGACGGCGATCGTCCGGTCCGGGTCGCGCGTCCACTCGCTCGTCATCGCCGTCGTCCCGGTCGCGGTCCTCGCGCCGTGGCTCGTGCGCGGCGCCGAGGCGTCGTGGCCGGTGCTCGCCGCCGGCGTCGGCCTCGCCCAGTGGGGCGGGTCAACCACCGAGCCCTGGCAGCTCGCGCTCCTCCACCCCGGTGGTGCGGGCGCCCCGCTCCTCTGGGCCGGGCTCCCGCTCGTCGCCGTCGCCGTCCTCGCCCTCGCGCGGGGGAGGGCCTGGGGCACGGCCGGCACCTCCCTCGCGCTCCTCGCGCCCGTGCTGCTCGCGGGGGCCCTCGTGGCGCCGTCCGTTCGCCTCGGCACGGTGCCGGCGGGTGTCGAGGGGGCCGGCGAGCCCATCACGCTCTGGTCCGGCACCTTCCTGCTCCCGCTCGCCCTCGTCCTCGTGCTCTCGGTGGCGCGGGGGGTCGACGGCATCCGGTTCCAGCGGGCGCCCGGCACCGGCCGTGTGCCGCTCGGTGTGCGCTACGCCTCGCTCACCACCACCGGCGCCGCGGTGTTCGTCATGGCCGCCGGGGTGGCCTGGTCGGGCCTCGGCGCCGCCCTGGCCCCCTGGGCCGACCCGCGTCCAGCCGTCTCGGTGGAGCAGGCCGAGGGCGCCTTCGCCACCCGCGCCCTGTTCGTGTCGCCCGGTGCCCGTGGCGCCGGCTACGTCTTCGTCGGGCGCGAGGCCGCCGCCGTCGTGCGCCCCCTGCCGGTCGCGGATGCCGACGACGGCGTCGCCTCCCGCGTCAGCACGGTGCTCGGCGACGCCTCGGCCGGGCCCGAGCTCTTCGCCGACACCGCCACCGACCTGCTCGCCGTCCGCTCCGGCATCGTCCCCGAGGTGACCCGCCGCCTCGACGCGACCGAGGGGCT
>DATITJ010000475.1:0-5221 GCA_035467935.1 Ornithinibacter sp. | reverse complement strand
CTGCTGGGACCCGGACACCAGGTCCGGGGCGAAGACCGAGAACAGCAGGGTGGCCACCCAGATCGCGACGACCGCGACCCCGGGTGCCAGTGCGGCCACGGAGCCCGCCAGCGAGTGGGGGCGCTCGACGGCGGGGCGCGTGGCGCCGGGAACGGTGGTGGACATTGGGGTGCCTCCTGCAGTGGCGGGGGCCTGGGCAGCCCGCTCCGCCACCCCACCATGATCCCGCGCCGAGTGGGTCCGGCACCGTCTCCTCCGTCACAGTCGACGGTCGGGCTCCACCGGCCCGCCGTCGCTAGCTCGGGCCGCGTCGCGCGGCTCAGCGGCGCTTGAGGACGACGACCGTCTCCGCGACCTTGTCGTGCAGCGTCTGCCGCTTGGGGTCCCAGAGCAGCCAGGCCGGGTCGATGATGTTGAGGACGGTGGACAAGGCCCCGAGCAGGGGGACGAACGCCAGCACCGAGGCCAGCACGGTGATGGCCTGCCGCCGCACCGCGGTCACCAGGCGCACCGGGCCCGCCGCGGCCACCGGGCGCACCACCGTGCCGAGCACCAGCTTTCCCGGGGTCGCCGCGCGCCACGTCAGGAAGAAGATCTCGTAGACCAGCGCCACGACCAGGCTCGCCACGGTCACCGGCACCAGCGCCTCGCCGAGCTCGACGGTGAACGCCCCGAGCTCCGGCGTCGCCGCCCCCGAGGAGGCCGCGGCCGCCGACTCGTCGAGGTAGCGGCGCATCACCCGCACCGCGTCGCCGAGCCACGGGATCGCCGCGAGCACGGCGAGGACGCTCGTGATGACCGAGTCGATGATCCGCGCGACGAGCCGGCGCCACCACTCGGCGAGCACGTCGCCGTCGGGGAGCACGTCCTTGCGCTGCTGCCAGGACTGGCCGTATGCCGTCCCCCAGCCCTGGACGGGCGGCATGCCGCCCTGCTCGGGCCCCCACTGGCCCTGGCCGGTGCCCTGCCCCTGGTCCGTGGTCGACGGGCCGGCGCTCGGCTGGGTCCACCCGCTGCGCGCGGCCGCGCGCGGGACGTCGTTGGCGTGCCCGATCGTCGAGGCACCGGCACTGGGGGACGTGCGCGGCGTCGTGTGCGCGCTCCAGACCACCCCGTCGAAGTAGCGCAGGAGTGACGGGTCGTCCGGGTCGTCGTACCAGCCGGGTCCTGCGGGGGTCTCGCTCATGCCCTCAGCGTCTCACGCGCCCGTGCGCACCCGGCACGACCCCCGGGCCCCGGAGCCGTTGACCCCGGCGGCGGCCCGGCGGACGATCGGCACATGGCGACCCGACTCGGCCAGCACCTCATGGGCCTCACCGACACCCTGCGCTTCGAGCCGGTGACCCGGCGGATCCGCGCCTCCCTCGACGGCCGGCCCGTCCTCGACACGACGGATGCGGTGCTCGTCTGGGAGCCGCGTCGGGTCGTCCCCATGTATGCCGTGCCCCCCGCCGACATCGTGGCCGACCTCGTGCCGCGCTCACCGGCCGACGTCCCGGAACACCTGCCCCCCGTCCTCGGCCCGGTCAACTTCGCGTGGCACCACACCCCGGGACAGGACCACGACGTCGTCGTCGACGGCCGCACGGTCCCCCGCGCGGCGTTCGCCCCCGAGGACCCCGACCTCGGCGGCCGGGTCGTCGTCGAGTGGGCGCCGTTCGCCTGGGTCGAGGAGGCCCACCCGGTCACGGGCCACCCCCACGACCCGTTCAAGCGCATCGACCTGCTCCCCAGCGACCGGCACGTCGTCGTGGGCCTGGGCGGCACCGTGCTGGCCGACACCCGACACGCGATCGCCCTGCACGAGACCCACATCCCGGCGCGCTGGTACGTCCCCCACGACGACGTCGTCACCGACCTCCTCGTCGGCAGCCCGTCGACCACGACCTGCGCCTACAAGGGGCACGCCGTCTACGTCTCGATCGGGCCCGGCGCGATCGACGGCATCGGTGACGAGGGTGAGGACATCGCGTGGACCTACACCCACCCGCTCGCCGAGGTGGCGGCGATCAAGGGGATGGTGTGCTTCTACGCCGAGCGCACCGACCTCGAGCTCGACGGCGTCGCCGTGCCCCGCCCGGTCACCCCGTGGTCGTCGCCCCGCGACCAGGAGCGCTCCTGATCGACCCGTCGAGGAGTGCGGCGAGGCCGAGCACCGCGGTGGCCACGGCGTCCGGGTCGACGAGCTGGTGCAGGTGCAGCGCATCCTCGAGCACTGTGGTCGGCCAGCCGAGCCGCCGGGCCAGTGCGGTCTCCTCGGCGTAGGTGCCACCGAACGCGAGGTAGGCCTGCGGTTGTTCCGTCCAGCCGGGAGGAGCGCCGAGCCGGGAGCGGAAGTAGGACAACGGCATCCGCCGCTCGTGTTCGCGCAGGTGGGCCCGCGCGGCTGCGTCCGGCAGGACCTGCGCGAAGCCCTCCTCCGGCCACCACCTGCTCCACGGCGGCAGCAGTCCGTCGTCGTCGGCGAGGTCGGCCAACCGGTCGAGCAGCACGGCGGGCGCCATGGGCAGCTCGTCACCCGAGGCCGCCGGCAGGGCGGCGTCGACGTGCACGACCGGGATGCCGGGCGCCGCCAGCGCCGCGTACCGCCCCGCATTGCTGTGGGTGACCACGAGGTCGGGCCGCCCGTCGAGCACCGACCGCCGGAACGCGGCCAGGACGTCCTGCGCGTCGGTGGCATCGGGTGGGAAGGTGGCGACGTCCACCGAACACTCGACCCGCTGCGCGGCCCAGAGGCGCGCACCGAGCGCCTGGAGGAACGGCAGGTGGAGGAGCCGCGGCAGCAGGGGGCTGGGCAGGAGCAGGACGCGGGTCACGCGCCCATCATGCTCAGAGGTTGCCGCGGCGGTCCTGCTCGCGCTCGATCGACTCGAAGAGCGCCCTGAAGTTGCCCTTGCCGAAGCCGAGTGACCCGTGCCGCTCGATGATCTCGAAGAAGACGGTCGGGCGGTCGCCGAGCGGCTTGGTGAAGATCTGCAGGAGGTAGCCGTCCTCGTCGCGGTCGACGAGGATCTTGCGCGACTTGAGCTCCTCGATCGGCACGCGCACCTCACCGATGCGGGCGCGCAGCGCGGGGTCGTCGTAGTACGCGTCGGGGGTGTCGAGGAACTCGACGCCCTCGGTGCGCAGCTCGTCGACCGTGCGCAGGATGTCGTTGGTCGCCAGGGCCAGGTGCTGGGCGCCCGGGCCGCCGTAGAACTCGAGGTACTCGTCGATCTGGCTCTTGCGGGCCGCGACCGCCGGCTCGTTGAGCGGGAACTTCACGCGGTGGTTGCCGTTGGCGACGACCTTGGACATCAGTGCGGAGTAGTCGGTGGCGATGTCGTCGCCGATGAACTCGGCCATGTTCACGAAGCCCATGACGCGGTTGTAGAACGAGACCCACTCGTCCATCTTGCCGAGCTCGACGTTGCCGACGACGTGGTCGAGGGCCTGGAAGAGGCGCTTCGGCGCGCCGTCCCGCTTGACGTAGGTCGACGCGGCGGTGACGTAGCCCGGTAGGTACGGCCCGGCATACGTCACGCCGTCGACCTCGCGCTGCACGAGGGTGTGGCGGGTCTCGCCGTAGGTGGCGATCGCGGCGACGCGCACGGAGCCGTGCTCGTCGGTGACGGTCTCGGGACCGTGCACGACCCTGGCCCCGGCGCGCCGGGCCTGGTCGATGCAGCGGTCGACGTCGGGCACCTCGAGGGAGATGTCCACGACGCCGTCGCCGTGCGCTGCGTGGTGAGCCACGAGCGGGCTGTCGGGGGTGACCGCACCCTTGATGACGAAGCGGATCGAGCCGGACTTGAGCACGAACGCCTTGTGGTCGCGCACGCCGTGCTCGGGGCCGGTGTAGGCGACGAGCTCCATGCCCCACACGCTCTGGTAGTAGTGCGCCGCCTGGGTGGCGTTGCCGACGACGAAGACGAGGGCGTCCCAGCCGGTGACGGGGAACGGGTCCTGCTTCTCGTCGTACTCGACGAGGCCCACGAGCTGCTTGAGCTGCTGGAGGTCCAGGCCGGCCTGGCGCTCCTGCTCGGTGAGGTCGAGGTGGCTGGCCGGCGTCGTGGTCGTGTCCGTCATCCGGCCACTGTGCGGGACGCGGTCACGGTGTGCAACGGAACGCCGTTCGCCTGGTCAGGGTGCGCACGGTGCTTGCCGAGGGCCGGTCCCATCCGGACAATGTGACCATGACACGCCAGACCGGGGTGGACGACCTCGACGCCCGGCTCATCGCCCAGTTCACCGACGACCCCCATGTCGGGGTGCTCGGCGCCTCGCGCGCCCTCGGCGTGGCCCGCGGCACCGTGCAGGCGCGGCTCGACCGCCTCCAGCAGCGCGGGGTCGTGAAGTCGTTCGCGCCGCAGATCCATGCCGGCGCGCTGGGCTACCCCGTGACCGCCTTCTGCACCCTCGAGATCCGGCAACGCCAGGGCCACGCCCCCGTCGTCGCGCACCTGTCGGCGATCCCCGAGGTGCTCGAGATCCACTCGATCACCGGCGCCGGCGACCTGGTCGTGCGCATCGTCGCCCGCGACAACGCCGACCTGGGCCGGGTCATCGACGAGATCGTCGACGACACCCACGTGCTGCGCGCCAACACCGCGATCTGCCTCGTCACCCACCTCGACCACCGCACCGGCCCGCTCGTCGCGGCCGCCGCCACCCGCGACCAGGACGCCTGACCCCCCGTCAGCGGCGGCGGCCGACGAACCAGAGCCGGATCCGGTCGATCCGCTCGGTCACCTGCTCGCTCGCCGCGGCGGCCAGCTCGGGCCCGCCGCACGCCCGGCGCAGGTCCATGTGGATGCTCGCGTGGGGGGTGCCCGTCTTCGAGGAGTAGGCGGCGACGAGCTTGTTGAGCGCCGTGCGCAGCGAGGCCAGCGCCCGGTGCGCCGAGACCGGCGACGGGCCGGGTGCGGGAGCCGGCGCCCCGCCGCGCGACGTCGCGGCCATGGTCTGCCTGGACTGCCGCTCGTGGAGCAGCCGGGTCACCTGATCGGGCTCGAGCAGGCCCGGCAGGCCGAGGTAGTCCTGCTCCTCCTCGGACCCCACGGCGGCGTGCAGGCCGAACTGCTGGGCGTCGAAGAGCACGTGGTCGAAGTGCGCGTCGGACTCCAGCGCCTCGAACGAGGAGTCGTCGAGGCCGACCGCCTGCTCCGTGCGGTTGGCCGCCGCGAGCATCCCCTCCTCCTGCGCCCACAGCGAGGCCTCTGCCTCGTCGGACGAGGGCCGG
>DATITJ010000474.1:0-2087 GCA_035467935.1 Ornithinibacter sp. | reverse complement strand
ACCGCCACCGCCACCGCCACCGCCACCGCCACCGCCGGGTCCCTTGGCGGCTGCAGCGGGCACGATCAGCACCGCCACGGCCAACGCTCCGACCAGGCCACGCAGCATCCTGGATCCCCTTCGTGCAGTCATGTCCTCGACCTCTTTCGTGGTCACGAGCCCGGGAAGGTAGATCCGTCCCGAGGACTCGGGACCGCCTGACGGGCCACTTCGCTCGTCCGCCGGCCCTGAGACCAGCGTCCCGCTCGGTCGTGGTGACCGTGTGGCGGCCATGTGGTGCGTGCGTGGAGATCGCGGATGCCGTCCGCGGCGCTCGGCCCCCCCGGTGTCCGCGGGTGGGTCAGGCGGGGCCGACCCCGGTCGTGACGAGCACGAGCTCACCGGCCTCGTCGGTCGCCGCGATGTCGAGCTCGGCGGTGATCCGCCAGTCGCGGTCACCGTCGGGGTCGTCGAGGATCTGCGTGACGAGCCAGCGCTCCGTCTCCTGCGCGACCGCGAAGAACGCCGGTCCCCGCGCCTCGGGGCCGGTGCCCACCTCGTCGTACTCCGCGAGGTAGCCCGCCGCCGCCGCCGACCACTCCTGCTCGGTGAGGCCGCCGTCGAGCGCGGCCAGGGCGGCGTACCGGCGCAGCGAGAGCAGCTCCACGCGACGGAACATGCTCTGCCGCACCATGACCCGCAGCGCTCGCGGGTTCGCGGAGAGCGCGCGGCCCTCCGAGGAGGTGCGCACCTCGGCCAGCGTCTCGTCGCTCGGGTTGGCCAGGGCCTCCCACTCGTCGAGCAGGCTGGAGTCGGTGTGGCGCACGACCTCACCGAGCCACTCGACGATGTCGTCGAGCTCCTCGGTGCGCGCCGAGGTGGGCACGGTCGACCGCAGGGCGCGGTAGGCGTCGGTCAGGTAGCGCAGCACGATGCCCTCGGCCCGGGCGAGCTTGTGGTGGGCGACGAACTCCCCGAACGTCATCGCGCGTTCGTACATCTCGCGCACGACCGACTTGGGTGACAGGTCGCGGGGGTCGACCCACGGGTGCCGCTGTCGGTAGACCCGCAGCGCGCCCTCGAGCTCCTCGGCGAGCGGTCGTGGCCAGGTGACGTCGTCGAGGGCGTCCATCCGGTCCTCGTACTCCATGCCGTCGGCCTTCATCGCGCCCACCGCCTCGCCGCGCGCCTCGAACCGCTGGGCCATGAGCACCTGGCGCGGGTCGTCGAGGGTCGCCTCGATGAGGCTCACGACGTCGAGCGCGTAGCCGGGCGCCTCGGGGTCGAGCATCTCGAGCGTGGCCAGCGCGAAGGCCGACAGCGGCTGGTTGAGCGCGAACCCGTCGTGCAGGTCGAGGGCCACCTGGAACGGCCCCTCGGTGTAGCGCCTCCCCTCACCGCGAAGGAACCTCTCGAGCGCCCCGTGCTCGCGGGGGGTGTCCTCGGCTGCCGTGCCGTCGCCGGATGCCGCGTCAGGGGCACCGTCGTCGTGGGTCGCCGCCCCGGTCGGTGTGGGCTCGAGGTCAGGGGTGCGTCCCGCGGCGGCGAGCAGCTCTCCGATCGGTCCGAGGTCGGCGGGTGCCGGCGGCCCGGCATCCGTCTCGTCGCCCTCCCCCTCCCCCTCGCCCCGCGAAGGTGCCGGACCCGCATCCGGTGCCACGGCATCCGGCCCCTCGTCTGGAAGCCAGTCCGCGACCACCGAGCCGTCGTCGGGCTCGACGACCCGGGCACGCAGCAGCGACCCGAGCACCTGCACCGCCCGCTCGACGAGGGCGTCCTGGCGTGCCGCCTCCTCGTGGTTGTCCAGCAGCAGGGTGTGCAGCCCGGCCTGCTGGCCCTCCCACTGGTCGAGGACGTTGAGCACCATGGCGTGGTTGACGCGCATCTTCGACACGAGCGGTTCGGGCTGGGCCATGACGAGCCGCTCGTAGGTCGCCTCGGTGTACGACAAGGTGCCCTCCTGGGGCTTCTTGTGCACCACCTTGCGGCGCTTCTTCGGGTCCTCTCCGGCCTTGGCGAGGGCCTTCGCGTTGAGGACGACGTGCTCGGGGGCCTGCACCACGACGTAGCCGACGGTGTCGAACCCGGCCCGCCCGGCGCGACCCGCG
>DATITJ010000473.1:0-2691 GCA_035467935.1 Ornithinibacter sp. | reverse complement strand
GACATCCGCGTCGACCGGTAGCCCCCCGACAGGGCGACGGCGCCCACCACGGCCGCGGCGGCGACCGCCACGGCAGTGCCGGCCACGGGCAGCACCCACGTCGGGTGCTCGGCGAGCACGGCATACCCGCTCGCGGCGGTGAGCGCCGCGGCGCTGCCGAGCATGGCGAAGCGGGCGACGCGGTCGCGCACGGTGCGGGCCTGGTACCCCAGCGCCACGGCCGCGACCGCGGGGAGCGCCCAGCGCGTCCACGGCGCCAGGTCGGACTGCGCGGGGGAGGCCGCGAGCACGGCCGCGGTCACCGAGGCGAAGAGGGCGAGGTATGCCGTGCCCACCGACACCACGGCCCTCGCCTGGGCGACGCGCTCACGCACGTCGGGGGAGGTGACGCGGCGACGGCGCCCGGCGTGTCGCTCACGCACTGCCCACACCGTCGTGGAGAGCCGGTCGACGTCGATGAGCTGCGTGGGGTCGACGGCCAGGCTGGCGCTGGGCAGCGCCCGCACGAGCACCGGCGCGAGGCCCACCACCAGGGCTGCGGAGGCCACCGGCGCCCAGCCGAGCAGCACGCCGGCCGCGAGCACCACGCCGAGTCCGCCCAGGCAGGCGGTCGCGGCCCGCTCGGCGCGGTCGGTGGACTCGTCGGCCGAGCCGAGGGCGAGCACGACGACCCCGAGCGCGCAGGCGATCACGCCGTGCACGGCGACGCGCTGCGGCGACGGCCCGAGCGGCACCGTGAGGCCGGCGGCGACCGCGAGCGCGGGGGACGCCGCGAGCCGCAGGTCCGGTGCCCCCGCGCGGTCGCGTGGCACCCCGAGCGTCACGACGACGGCACCGGCGAGCAGGGCGACCGACGCGACCCAGCGCGCGGCGTCCGACGACAGCGTCCCGGTCGCGGCATCCGCCGGCGGGTCCGCCAGGCCGAGGGCCGCGGCGACGACGCACAGCAGGCCCAGCCCCACGGCCAGCGCCGGCACGACGAGGTCGGGCAGGCCTCGCCCGCGGCGGGTGCGCGTGCGCCTCGCGGCGCCGCCGCGCCCGGCCCGCTGGGCGGCCCGGCTGACGGTGGCGTCGGGGTCGAGCTCCTCGCGGCGCCGGGTGGAGTCGTCGACGAGGTCGGGTGCCGTGTCGGTGACGGTGACGACGCGGCGGCCCCCACCGGCCGCTGCGGGGGCCGTCGAGCGTCCACCCGGGGCTGCGCTCGACCGGTCGGTGCTCACGACGTCGCGGTGCAGGCGGTGCGTCGTGGTGCGCACGACGGTGAGCACCGTGCCCGCGGGCAGGTCGTCGTCGAGGCGGTCGTGCGGGCCGTAGACGTGCCCCCCTGGCGTCGCCACCGAGCTGGGCGTGGCGCTCGAGGAGATGCCGAGCGCCGAGAGCACGTCGGTGACGCGGGTGCCCACGGGCACGACGAGGTCGTAGTGGCGCTCGTCGGCGACGAGCGTCAGCTGGTGCGTGGGTGTGGCCACGGTCCTCCCCCCGGGTGGTCGGCC
This sequence comes from Ornithinibacter sp., assembly GCA_035467935.1. Classification (GTDB taxonomy): domain Bacteria; phylum Actinomycetota; class Actinomycetes; order Actinomycetales; family Dermatophilaceae; genus Fodinibacter. The sequence goes on along the minus strand of DATITJ010000473.1, from coordinate 1,198 downwards.
GGTTCGCGTCGACCGGCGGTGTCCGTCATGAACAATAGCCACCGGTACGGTGGAGCGGTTCGTGGTGTGGGGACTGGGGGAGGAACGGGATGACGGTGGCCGCGCGTCGCGCTGTCCGGGAGCAGGCGCCGCAGGTGCCGACCGGACGCATCGCCCTCCAGCCTCCCCCGGAGATCACCCCCTCCGACGGGGCGAGCGGCCTGTTGCTGCAGGCCGTCCCGATGCTCGGGTCGCTCGGCTCGATCGGCTTCGTCGCGATGTCCCAGAGTGGTCCGCGGGCCTGGTTCACCGCCGGGATGTTCCTCCTCGCCTCCGTGGGCTTCGTCCTGGCCAGCGGCGTGCGCCAGCGCCAGCAGCACACGGCCGGCGTCCTCGCCGCCCGCCGGGAGTACCTCGCCTACCTCACCGAGGTGCGCGGCACCATCCGCGACGCCGCCGGCCGTCAGCGCGGGGCGGCGCTCTGGGACTACCCCGACCCGGCCGCCCTGCCGGCCCTGGCCGCCGAGGGTTCGCGGGTCTGGGAGCGCACCGCCTCCGACGGCGACTTCCTCCAGGTGCGCATGGGCACCACCGCCCAGCCCCTCTGCCTCACCCTCGAGCCACCGCAGACCCCGCCGCTCGCCCAGCTCGACCCCGTCGCGGCCTCCGCCCTGCACCGGCTGCTGTCGACCCACCGCGTGCAGCCGGGGCTCCCGGCGTCCGCCGCCCTGCGGGCCTGGAGCCACGTCGAGGTGACGGGCGACGCCGACCCGGCGCGCTCGCTCGCTCGCGCGCTCGTGCTGTCGGCCGCCATGCAGCACGCACCCGAGGACCTCGTCGTCGCGGCGCTCGTCTCGCGAGAGGCGCGCTCGGAGTGGGAGTGGCTCAAGTGGCTCCCGCACGCCCTCAGCCCGCGCGAGCGGGATGCCGTCGGGCCGGTGCGTCTGGTCGGCGAGTCGGTGCACGACCTGCTGTCGCTGCTCCCGCACGAGATCGTCGAACGGCCGCGCTTCGGGCCGAGCGAGCAGGGCTCGCTGCCGCACGTGCTCCTCGTGGTCGACGGGGGCGACGTGCCACCGGGCAACCCCGTGGTCACCCCCGAGGGCGTCCTCGGCGTCACCGTGCTCAACCTGCCCGAGCAGTGGGGCGAGCTCGCCTCACCCACGACGCTGCGCCTCGCCGTCGGTCAGCAGCTCGAGCGCGGGCCCCGGGCCGGCAC
>DATITJ010000472.1:0-2909 GCA_035467935.1 Ornithinibacter sp. | reverse complement strand
CGCTTCGAGGACGTCAAGCGCACCTACCCCAAGCCGATCAACATCTCCTCGCAGGTCCTCCTCGACCGTGAGCGCTGCGTGCTGTGCGCCCGGTGCACCCGCTTCTCCGACCAGATCGCTGGCGACCCGTTCATCGCGCTCGTCGAGCGCGGCGCGCTGCAGCAGGTCGGCATCTACGAGGAGAAGCCCTTCGAGAGCTACTTCTCGGGCAACACCGTCCAGATCTGCCCGGTCGGCGCGCTCACCGGCGCCGCCTACCGCTTCCGCTCCCGCCCGTTCGACCTCGTGTCGACCCCGAGCGTGTGCGAGCACTGCGCGAGCGGCTGCGCCCAGCGCACCGACCACCGCCGCGGCACCGTCCTGCGCCGCCTGGCCCAGAACGACCCGGCGGTCAACGAGGAGTGGAACTGCGACAAGGGCCGCTGGGCCTTCGCCTACACCTCGGTCGGCGACCGCCTCGAGCTGCCGATGGTCCGCGGCGAGGACGGCGAGCTGCACGTCGCGTCGTGGCGCGAGGCCCTCGAGGCCGCGGCCGCGGGGCTGCGCGCCGCCACCGCCTCGGGCGTGCTCGTCGGCGGTCGCGTCAGCACCGAGGACGCCTACGCCTACGGCAAGTTCGCACGCACCGTGCTCGGCACCAACGACGTCGACTTCCGGGCCCGCCCGCACTCCGCGGAGGAGGCCGACTTCCTCGCCTCGCACGTCGTCGCGACCGGCCCGGCGCCCGATGGGACGCAGGGCGGCGCGGTCACCTACGCCGACCTCGAGCGGGCGTCGAGCGTGCTCCTCGTCGGCCTCGAGCCCGAGGACGAGAGCCCGATCGTGTTCCTCCGGCTGCGCAAGGCGTTCCGCAAGCACCGGACCGCCGTGTATGCCGTGTCGCCGGTCGCCACGCGCGGCCTCGCCAAGATGGGCGGCACCCTCATCCCGACCGCCCCCGGCACCGAGCCCGAGGTGCTGCACGCCCTCGCCGAGGGCTCCGGCACCGACGTCGTCGTCGCCGCCGGTCGGGCGCTGCGCGGCGACTCCGTCGTCCTCGTCGGCGAGCGCCTCGCGACGGTCCCGGGTGCGCTCAGCGCGGCCGCGGCACTCGCCGAGGCCACCGGCGCCCGCCTCGCCTGGGTGCCGCGACGGGCCGGTGAGCGCGGTGCGCTCGAGGCCGGTGCGCTGGGCACGCTGCTGCCCGGCGGCCGCCCGGCATCCGACGCCTCCGCCCGGGCCGAGGTGGCCGCCGCCTGGGGCGTCGCCGCCCTGCCCGCGGGCGCCGGCCGCGACACGGCCGGCATCCTCGCCGCCGCGGCCACCGGTGACCTCGACGCGCTCGTCGTCGGAGGCGTCGACCCCCTCGACCTCGGGGTCGCCGGCGCCGTCGAGGCGCTGGGCCGGGCCTTCGTCGTCTCGCTCGAGATCCGTCCGTCGGCGGTCACCGCCGTCGCCGACGTCGTGCTCCCCGTCGCGGCCCACGCCGAGAAGGGCGGCACGTTCGTCGACTGGGAGGGCCGTCCGCGGGTCTTCGACATGGCGATCGACACCGGCCACGTCAGCGACTACCGCGCGCTCGACATGGTCGCCGACGAGATGGGCGAGTTCCTCGGCACGCGCACGCTGCGCGAGGTCCGCACCGAGCTGGAGTCCCTCGGCCCGTGGAGCGGCCCCCGTGCCGCCGCGCCGCGCGTCGAGGCCGGCGACGTGCCGAGCGTCGAACCGGGCACCCTCGTGCTCGCGACGTGGCGCCACCTGCTCGACCGCGGATCGCTCCAGGACGGCGAGCCGTTCCTCGCCGGCACCGCCCCGACCCCGCTCGCGCGGGTGTCGGCGGCCACCGCCGAGGCGCTCGGCGTCGTCGACGGCGACCACCTCACGGTGCGCGCCGGCGACACGACCGTCACCGCACCGGCCCTCGTCGCGGAGATGGCCGACCACGTGGTCTGGCTCCCGACGAACACCACGGGCTCCGACCTGCGCGACGCCCTTGCGGGCGCACCGGGCGCACCGGGCGCCCTCGTCTCCGTCACGAAGGAGGGGCAGGCATGAGCACGCTGCTGGCACTGCCGGAGGTGGTCGCCCTGGCGACCGCGGGTTCGGACAACCCCAGGGCCGACTTCAGCGACACCCCGCTGTGGCTGAGCCTGGTCAAGGCCCTCATCATCTTCGTCTACCTGCTGATCTCCACGCTGCTCGTCATCTGGTTCGAGCGCCGGGTGATCGGGCGGATGCAGCAGCGTCCGGGGCCCAACCGCAACGGTCCCTTCGGCCTGCTGCAGACCCTCGCCGACGGCATGAAGTCCATGCTCAAGGAGGACGTGCGCCCCAAGGCCGCCGACGCGTTCGTCTTCACGCTCGCGCCGCTCATCACCGCCACGATGTGCTTCGTCTCCTTCTCGATCATCCCGCTCGCCGGTGACGTGTGGATGTTCGGCCACCGCACGCCGTTCCAGCTCACCGACACCGCGGTCGCGGTGCTCCTCGTGCTGGCCGTCGCCGGTGTCGGCATCTACGGCGTCGTCCTCGCGGGCTGGTCGTCCGGCTCCACCTACCCGCTCATGGGCGGCCTGCGGTCGTCGGCGCAGATGATCTCCTACGAGATCGCGATGGGCCTGTCCCTCGTCGCCGTCTTCCTCTACGCGGGCTCGATGTCCACGTCGCAGATCGTCGCGGCGCAGGCGAACCTCTGGTTCGTCGTCCCGGCGTTCTTCAGCTTCTTCGTCTACGTCATCACGATGGTCGGCGAGACCAACCGACTGCCGTTCGACCTGGCCGAGGGCGAGGGCGAGCTCACCGGTGGTTTCCACACCGAGTACGGCTCGATGCGCTTCGCGATGTTCTTCCTCGGCGAGTACATCAACATGTTCACCGTCGCCGCGCTCGCGACGACGATGTTCCTCGGCGGCCCGGCGGCGCCCCCCGGC
>DATITJ010000471.1:0-6424 GCA_035467935.1 Ornithinibacter sp. | reverse complement strand
TGGGTGGCGTGGAACAGTCCGGCGATGACGAGCAGGGTGGCGGCGAAGGACAGCGAGCCCGCCTGCGAGCCGCCATACCGGTTGTCCCGGTCGCCCTCGTTGAGGTTCGTGACTGTTGACATGGTCCACGTCCTTCCTCGGGCGCCAACGGCGCACGCTGCGGGATTCGATCTCCCTCCCGTTCTACGGCCGCGGTGACTGCAGCGCCTCACCCCGACGGGGTGACTCACGAGCCCGAACGCCGGGGTCACGACCCGGCAGGGTCCCCGTCAGCGGCCAGCAACGCCCGGCTGCCCTCGGCCACGACGGCGAGATCCGTGGTGACGGCGAGGCAGCGGATGCCGTGCGCCCGCAGCCGTCGCGCGTTCACCGGGGTTCCTGCGAAGGCTCCGACGAGCCTGCCGTGCCGCTCGGCGGCCGCGACGACGGCGCCGAGCGGGTTGCCGGGCGCATGGTCGTCGAGCAGTCCGTCGACGGTCCTGCCGAGCCCCAGCGCGAGGTCGAGCGGACCGACGAACAGCCCGTCGACCCCGGGCGTCGCCGCGATCGCGTCGACGTCAGCCAGCGCCCCGGCCGTCTCGACCATGACGAGACACGCCACCCCGTCGTTGGCCGCCGCGGGACCGGGCGCCGAGCCGCCCCAGAGGGGGGCGAAGGGACCCCAGCTCCGGTCCCCGAGCGGCGGGTAGCGCGACGCCCGCGACGCGAGGACGGCATCCGAGGTGCCGGTCACCGAGGGCACGACGACGGCGGCGGCGCCCGCGTCGAGGGCGGCCCCGATCCAGGTCGGGTCGACCGCGGGCACCCGCACGACGAAGGGGGTAGCGGCGTCCGCCAGACCGCGCCCGATCGCGTGCAGCGCCGCCCGGTCGACCGGCCCGTGCTGCGCGTCGACGGCCAGCCAGTCGAAGCCGCTCCCCGCCAGCCGACGCAGGAGGTCGACGTCTGCGGTGAGGGTCCACACGCCCCGCGACCGCGCGGCGACGCGGTGGGGCGGGCGCCCTGCGAGCTCGTCGGTCATGCCGAGTCCTCCCCGTGCGTCGGGCCTCGGGCATCGCGCCCGTCGGCTCCGTGGACCCTAGTGCAGCACCGGCGCCCTCCGGTGCGTGAGAACGGTCTCGCCCCCTCGCCGGCACCTCGTGGCGGCGGGACGATGGGGTGGGTGACCGGGCCGCGCACCGCGGCGGTGCGGCTCCACGGGTCGGCCACCGCACAGGAGGCCTCGATGACCAGCACCACCACGTCCAGCACCCCGTCTCGTCATGAACGCCACCGGCCCGGCCCCGGACAGCGCCGGTTCGGCTACCTCGTCGCCATCGCCGTCAACGCCCTGATGCTCTACCTGGTGAACCGCTGGCCCGGCTGGGATGCCGTGCCGTTCCTCACCGAGGAGACGCCTGAGGTGCTCGGCCTCGTCAACGCCTCGATCGTCGCCGGCATCGTCGTGAACGCCGGCTACCTCGTACGCGACCCCGACTGGCTGCGGGCCCTCGGCGACGTCGCGACGACGGCGGTCGGCCTGGCCGCGCTCGTCGCCATCTGGAGGGTGTGGCCGCTCGACCTCACCACGGGCTGGGACCTGCTCGCGCGCTGGATGATCGGCATCGGGGTCGTCGGCAGCCTCATCGGCATCGTCGCGGCGGTCGTGCGGTTCGGGCGGGCCCTCAGCGCGAGTCCTTCCGGGCCTGCCGGCTCGCCCCCTGCGAGCGCGACGACGCGTCACGCTTGAGGCCTCCGGTCGTCTTCGTGGCCGGTCGGCGGGTGCTCGCCGTGGCGGCGGGGTCGCTCCCGGCCGCTCCCCCGACGCTCCCCGGGCCGGTCGAGCCGCGCGCCTCGGCCACGGCGGCCAGGCGCTCGGCCTTGAGCTCCTCGGCTGCGGCCCGGGCGACGACGTCGACCCGGGCACTGACCCTGGCCAGGGCCAGCTCGAAGACCTCCGCCTTGGCCGCGTTGGCGGCGTTGCCGGGGCGGGCGTGGCCCCGGGCCCCCTTCATCCCCACACGTCCCGCACCGGTCTGGCGGTAGAGCTTGACGTACTTCGAGCGGGCCCGGCGCACCCGGGTGTGGAGCTCGAGCAGGGCGTCCTCGTCGAGCTCCTCCATCCGGTGCGGCTCGGTCTCGCGCACGAGGTCGGCCTGGGTGGCCGTGAGGAACCGCGGGATCTCGATGGTCATGGGTGTCCCTCTCCAGCGGGGGCGGTGGGCTGCGGCGCCCTGACGCCGCACCCACCGCCGTGTCGAGCCTCGCGCGGCAGCCCTGCCCGTGTCAACGGCTGGCGTTGAAGTTGGACGGTCCGGGTCGGGCGTCGGGCCCGAGGGAGCGCACCGTCTCGATGGTGTCGGCCTCGGCGGCGGTCTTGTCGTCGCGGTAGCGCAGCACCCGGGCGAACCGGAGGGCCAGTCCACCGGGGTAGCGCGAGGACCGCTGGAGCCCGTCGAACGCTATCTCGACGACCTGCTCGGGCCGCACGTCGACGACCCACCCGTCCGTGCCGTCGACGGCCAGCTCGGTGAACCGCTCGGTCTGCCAGCGCAGCATCTCGTCGGTCATCCCCTTGAAGGTCTTCCCGATCACGACGAAGCCGCCGGTGCCGGGGTCGCGTGCGCCGAGGTGGATGTTGGACAGGGAGCCGGTGCGCCGGCCGGACCCCCACTCGATCGCCAGCACGACGAGGTCGAGGGTGTGGGTGGGCTTGACCTTGACCCACCCACTGCCGCGACGGCCGGCGGCATACGGGCTGTCGGCCGCCTTGACGACGACGCCCTCGTGACCGGCGGCGACGAGCTGGTCGAAGAACCGGCCGGCCTCGACGGCGTCACCCGTGAGCACGCGCGGCACGAGGAGGTGCGGAGCGAGGTCGAGGAGCACCTCGTGCCGGGTCAGGGCGCTCTCGTCGAGCAGGTCGGTGCCGTCGCGGTGCAGCACGTCGAAGAGGTAGGTCGTGAGGGGCACGCTCTCGCGCAGCCCCGCGACGTCGGCCGAGCTGGCCGTGCGGGCCCCCGTCACCTGGAACGGCGCGGGCCGCCCGTCGTCGCGCATGACGATCGCCTCGCCGTCGACGACGAGGTCACCACCGGGCAGTGCGGCGACCGCCTCGACGACCTCGGGAACCCGCTCGGTGACCTCGTCGAGGCTGCGCGTGAACACCGAGACCTCGCCGTCGCGCCGGTGCACCTGCACCCGGATGCCGTCGAGCTTGCCGTCGACGAGCAGGGCACCGCCGCCTGCCGCGGCCACGGCCTCCTCGGCAGTCTTCGCGGAGGCCGCGAGCATGGGGCGGACGGGGCGGCCCACCTCGAGCCCGACCTCCTCCAGGGCCGGGGCGCCACCGCGGGCGGCCAGGCGCGCGACCTCCGAAGCGGTGCCGGCGAGCATGGCGGCACGGCGCACGACGGCGTCGGGAACGGCATACGCCCTGGCGACCGCGGCGAGGACGACCCCGTCGAGCGCGCCCTGGCGCAGGTTGCCGGTGATGAGGTCGCGCAGGAACCGCTGCTCGTCGGCGGTGGCGCGACCCAGCAGGGCCGCGAGCTCGGCCTTCCGGGCGGCGGCCGACCCCGCGCCGGCCGCCCCCGCCAGACGGTCGAAGGCGGCATGGACCTGGGCGACGGTCAGCGACGCGTCAGTGCTGGGCTCCGGGAGCGACCCCAGGGAGCGCCAGCCCACGCCGAGTCGCCGCTGGGGCAGCACGCCGGACAGGTGGGAGACGACGACCCCGACCTCCTCGGGGTCGCAGCGCGCGAACAGTGCGGCGAGCGCCTCGGTCTTGGCCGTTCGGGAGCGGGTCGCCGCGACGGTGCGGGAGGCCTCGACCACCTCGGCGAGGGTGACGTCCATCCGGTCATCCTGCCGCGCCCCACCGACACGTGGGGCTTCCCGGGAGTCGGGTGCTCAGGTGGTTGCCCCGGCGGCAGCCGTCAGGGCACCCGACTCGGCGCGGCTCAGCGGTCGAGGCGCATGGGCACGTGCGGGATGCCGTCGTCGAGGAACTCCTCGCCGACCCGGACGAACCCGAAGCGGGCGTACCACCGCTCGAGGTGGCTCTGGGCGTCGAGCACGACCGGCCCGGTGCCCAGGGCGAGCGCGGCGGTCATGAGGTCGGCGGCCAGGCCACGACCGCGGGCCGGGACGCCGGTCGCGACCCGGCCGATACGCACGGACCCGTCGGGCTCGGCGAGCAGCCGCAGGGTCGCGACGACCGTCCCTGCGGGGTCGGCGGGGTCGGCGGCGTGGGCGGGGTCGGCCACGCCCGCCTCGTCCCCAGGCTCGATGTCGTCCGTCGCCCACACCTGCACCGTCGTCGGCTCGAGGTCACGGCCGTCGACGTCGGCGTAGACGCACTGCTGCTCGACGACGAACACGTCCTGCCGGAGGCGGAGGATGTCGTGGAGGGTGACGACGTCGAGGTCGCGGGTCGGGGCGCTGTGGACACGAGCCATGCCCCATCCTCGCGCCACCCGGCTCAGGCGCGCTCGACCCTCCAGTCGATCGGCGTGCACTCGCCGTTGTTCGACTTCTCGGCCGAGCACGCGGTCACCCCGACGACGACCGGCATCCGCGCCTCGATGGTGAACAGGTCGCCGGGGCGGGTCGGCGGTGGGTCGATGTGCAGCTCACCCTGCGTGTCGGTCCACACGTCCATGAAGACGTTGAGCGTGGTGCCGATGCGGTCGGGGTCGACGCCGAAGGGCGCGAGTGCCCCGCACAGGTTGGCGAAGCACGAGGGGTGTGGGGCGCCCCCGAGCTCCGGGTAGAGCACGTCGAACGTCGCCTGGCTGCAGGGCGTGAGCGTGAGGTCGTGCACGCCGACGGTGTCGTCGACGACCTCGGCCATGACGCGGCTGCGGTTGGACCACAGGCTCGACCCGCTCGACACGTAGATCGAGTTGCCGAAGTCGGTCGTGCGGCCGGTGGAGAAGACCTCGGCGACGTCGTCGGCCGCCACGAGGTAGAGGTCGCTCACCTGCTCGCCGCACGGGTCGAGCACGGTGAGCCGGTCTCCGGTGGCCAGCTCGACGGCGACCCCGGTCTGCGGGGCGATCCGGGTCCAGCCGGGCGCCGGTGCGTCGCACGAGCCGGCGTATGCCGGGGGCTCACCCCCGCGCGGGAAGCGGGCGCGGGCGGGGTTCACCGCTCCCCTTCGGCGGGAGCGACCGCCGCGGGACCGGACACCGCATCGGCATCCGCATCCGCATCCGGCGCCACGGCATCCGGCGCCACGGCATCCGGATCCGGCTCGAAGGGCGGCGACCAGTCCTCCGGCACGGCGCGACCGGCGTACTGCCGCGCCTCGGAGGTCTCGCCGTGGTCGCTCACCATCGGGTTGAGGGAGCCCTGGAGGTCGGTGTCGCGGCGTCGGATCGTGTCGCGCATGCGCTGGTAGCGGCCGTCCGCGCGCAGCCGTTCGAACTGGGCGTGGAGGTTGAAGACGAGCGTCGGCAGGGGGGCGCGACGGGCGACCCGGGAGGCGTTGGGGTGCAGGCCGACGACGAAGAAGGCGGTGCCGGCGACGCTGAACGCGAAGTGGGGGTTGTCGGGGTCGGCCGCGACGCCGTCGGCCCACGGGGCGTCGTCGTTGTCGTGGAGGTGCTGTAGGGCGCCCCACAGCAGCGCCTCGAACTCGCGCTCGTCGTCGGGCACGGGGCCCCGGAAGCAGGCGACGAACGACACGAGGTCGCCCTCGACGTCGACGTCGTGGGCGTACTGCGCCAGGGCCGAGCCCAGGGTGTCGAGGGAGCCGCCGGGGCCTGTGTCGGCGAGGTCGTCGAGCACCACCAGCGTGGCCGCGTCGCGGCGGAACACCGACCGGGCGCCGAGGCACGGGTACTCCGGGTGCGTCACCATCTCCTCGATCGCGGCGATGATGTCCCGGCGGGGGGCGTCGCCGAGGTCCTCGGCCGCTCGTTCCTCGAGGACCTCCTCGAGCGGGTCCGTCATCGTGCGTCGGCGGGTCGACTGGGCACGGGGTCTCCTCAGGGCGGGGCTCACACCGTGCCACATACCCCGGCCGGGCCGGGGGTATGCCGTCAGCCGGACACGAGTGATGAGGCTCGCGTCACATGCCCGGCGGGTGAACCACACCCCTCGCACCGCTGGTGCTGGTGCTGGCCCACCTCGGCCACGACCTCACCGGCGCCGGGCCTGCTGGTGTCCGGGGAGGCGCGCCGGGCCCGGGCACGACGCGGGTTACCGCGCAGGACTCGCCGCGACCCAGCGACTCCTGCGGGGTGACCCGCGACCCAGGACCACTGACGAGCCGGCGGAAGGACCGGGGCGGCGACCTGCGGCTCACTCCACGAGCCGGTAGCCGATGCCCGGCTCGGTGAGGATGTGCCGCGGCCGGCTGGGATCGGCCTCGAGCTTGCGCCGCAGCTGGTTGCCGTAGACGCGCAGGTGGTTGGACTCGCGTCCGTAGCCCGGGCCC
>DATITJ010000470.1:0-3212 GCA_035467935.1 Ornithinibacter sp. | reverse complement strand
CGCGGCCGGGGTTGGCCGCCAGCACCTCGAGCACCCGCGCGCGGAACCGCTCGATGTTCAGGAAGAACAGCGGGGCGTCGAAGCGGTAGACGAGCAGTCCCGGCTCGGTCCTGGCCCCGGGGTGGGCGTCGACCTCGACCCAGCCGTCGAGGTCGGGACGGTCCCCGAGGACCGAGTCGTGGGGCCGGGCGCTCCGGCTGAGGGCGACGACGAACGACAGGCTCACCGCCACGAGCACTCCGACGAGGACGTCGAAGACGATCACCCCGAGGGCGGCGGCCACCGCCAGCAAGGCCTCCTCCCGGCTGACCCGCCACAGCGACCGGTAGCCGGCGACGTCGATGATCGAGATGGCTGCCGAGACGATCACCGCGGCCAGGGCCGCCCTCGGGATCTGCCCGAGCACCGGGCTGAGCACGAGCAGGGTCGCGACCACCACGGAGCAGGCGACGAGGGAGACGAGCTGGGTGCGGCTGCCCAGTGACGCCGGCACCGCCGTGCGGCTGGCGCTCGAGGACACCGGGAAGCCCTGGGAGACCCCCGCGGACAGGTTGGTCAACCCGAGGGCCATGAGCTCCTGGTTGGGGTCGATCCGGTAGCCGTGCCGCGCGGCGATCGAGCGGGCCGTGAGGACGTTGTCGGTGAACCCGACGAGCACGATCCCGGCCGCCACCGGGAGCAGGCTCACGACGTCGTCGAGGGTCAGCAGGGGAAGCCCCGGGGTCGGCAGGCCCTCCGGGATCGTGCCGACGACCGGGACCGCCGGCTCCTCGCCCGGGAGGAGCCAGACCACCAGGGTGGCCAGCGCCACCGCGACGAGCGCGCCGGGTATCCGGGGCGCGCGGCGGCGCAGGGCGAGCAGGAGCACGAGCGAGGTCGTCGCCACGGCGAGCGTCGCGGGGTCGACGTCGCCGAGCTCGGTGAGGAACTCCGCGACCCGCGGGAAGAACCGGTCCGCCTCGATCGAGACCCCGGTGAAGGCGGCGAACTGACTGCTGAGCAGGGTGAGCCCGACGCCGGTGATGTAACCGACGAGGACCGGCTTCGACAGCAGCGAGGCGATGCACCCGAGCCGGGCCACCGCGCCGAGCACCGCGATCCCCCCCACGACGAGCGCGAGCCCCGCCATGAGCGCCACGTAGCGGACCGGGTCGCCGCCGGCGATGGCGCCGACCCCGGTCGCGGCGAGGATCGCCGTCCCGGGCTCCGGGCCGACCCCCAGGTGCCGGCTCGTGCCGACCACGGCGTAGACGACGAGCGGGGCGAGCACCGCGTAGAAGCCGTACTCCGGTGGCATCCCGGCCAGCTCGGCGTAGGCCATCGACTGCGGGATGAGCATGGCGCCGACCGTCAGGCCGGCGACCAGGTCCGGTCGCAGCCAGCCTCGCTGGTAGCCGCGCAGCACGGCGATCCCGGGGGTCAGGGCGTCGAGCCGCTCCCGCAGCGTCGGGCGTGTCACGGTCCGACGGTATCGGGTGACCGAGGGCCGGGGCTCAGGTGACCGTGGCGCGGGTGCGGTACTCCTCGCGCTCGAACTCCCGGTCGTCGACCACGGCGCGCAGGTGCTCGGCGGCGCGCAGGACGTCGGCGTGGGTGAGGTACAGCGGGGCGAAGCCGAGCCGCACGATGTCGGGCTCGCGGAAGTCGCCGACGACACCACGGGCGATGAGGGCCTGCACCACGGCATACGCCTGCGGATGCCGCACGCTCACCTGCGAGCCGCGCCTCGCCGCCTCCCGCGGGGTCGCCACCTCCAGGTCGGGGAGCAGGGCGCCGAGGCACTCCAGGAAGAACCCGGTCAGCGACAGCGACCGCTCGCGGGCCGCCGACATGGCGACTCCGTCGTAGGCGCGCAGGGCGGCCTCGAGCGCGAGCATGCCGAGCAGCGGGGGCGTGCCGACCCGCCCGCGCGTGATGCCGGGGGCGGGCACGTAGTCGGGCGCCATCGCGAAGGGCGTGGCGTGGCCGTTCCAGCCGGCGAGCGGCTGGTCGAAGTCGTCCTGGTGGCGGTGGGCGACGTAGAGGAAGGCCGGCGCGCCCGGGCCCCCGTTGAGGTACTTGTAGCCGCAGCCGACGGCGAGGTCCGCACCGTGCCGGTCGAGGCCGACCTCGAGGACCCCCGCCGAGTGGCACAGGTCCCAGCAGGCCAGGCCGCCGACGTCGTGGGCCGCGCGCGTGATCGCGGCGAGGTCCCACAGCTCCCCGGTGCGGTAGTCCACCGACGAGTAGGACGCGAGGGCGAGGTCGTCGCCCACCTCACCGATCCGGGCGACGGCGTCCACGGGTGAGACGCGCTCGACGACCAGCCCGGCATCCCGAGCGGCGGCATCGGTCACGTAGAGGTCGGTGGGGAACGAGGCCGGGTCGGTGAGCACGACCCGCCGCCCCGGCCGCATCCGCGATGCCGCGACGACCGCCTTGTAGAGGTTGACCGACGTGGAGTCGGTGCAGACCACCTGCCCCGGGGCGGCGCCCACGAGCCGGCCGATGGCGTCCCCGACCCGGGTCGGGGCCTCCCACCACCCGGCCTCGTTCCAGCTCGCGATGAGGTCGTTGCCCCACTGCCGGTGCACGACGTCGGCGACCGCCTCGGCGACCCCGGCGGGCAGCGCGCCGAGCGAGTTGCCGTCGAGGTACACCACACCGGCGGGTAGGCGGAACCGGCCGCGCAGGTCGGTGGCGGCGTGGGCGGTGTCGAGCTCGCGGGCCCGCTCGGTCAGCGCTGACGACATGCGACCGACCGTACCGCCCTCATCGAGCGGCGCTGAGGCGCGCCAAGGGGTCGCGGCCTCCGGCGGTGGGCCCTACTGGGGGTCGCGGTCCTGCGTGGTCCGCCGTCCCGTGCGGCCCCTGCCGAGCGGGCTGCGAAGGTCGTGGGGGTCGGTCGAGTACGGCTCCCGAGTGACCACCCGCTCGTGCGTCGTGCCACGGCGCTCGTGCGTCGTGCCGCGGCGCTCGTGCCAGATCAGGCCGACGCCGGCGACCATGAGGATGAAACCCACGACCTGAAGATCGATCCCGGAGGGGTCGGCCCGTACGGCAAAGGCGAGGATCGCGCCGATCACCGCCATGGTGACGCCTGGTGCCATGTGCTCCACCTCCGTGCTCGTCCGGCGGTCGAGGCCGCCCCGGTTACGCGGCCCGTCCTCGTCGACCGTACTCCCGGCGCACGGCGTCCATCCACCGTCGAGGCGGGCCGTACGCTGTCGGCT
>DATITJ010000469.1:0-2495 GCA_035467935.1 Ornithinibacter sp. | reverse complement strand
CCGCAGGCGCCACCCACCGCCGCCACTGCAAGGGAGCATCCAGGGATGCCGGCCACCGCCGAGACCACCCATGACGTCGTCGTCCTCGGGGGGGGCAGTGGTGGCTACGCCTGTGCACTGCGCGCCGCCGAGCTCGGTCTGAAGGTCGCCCTCGTCGAGAAGGACCTCCTCGGGGGCACCTGCCTGCACCGCGGCTGCATCCCGACCAAGGCGCTGCTCCATGCCGCCGAGGTTGCCGACAGCGCCCGCGAGGCCGCGCGGTTCGGGGTGCGCGCGACGCTCGAGGGCATCGACATGCCCGGCGTGACGGCCTACCGCGAGGGCGTCGTCGCGCGCCTCCACACGGGCCTGCAGGGCCTGGTGTCCTCCCGCGAGGTCGACTACGTCGAGGGCACGGGTCGCCTCGAGGGCGGGCGCACCGTCGTCGTCGGCGACCGCCGCCTCGTCGGGACGCACGTCGTGCTCGCCACCGGGTCGTACGCCCGCACCCTGCCCGGCCTCGAGATCGGTGGGCCGGTCATGACGAGCGACCAGGCCCTCGGCCTCGACCACGTGCCCGGCCGGGTCGTCGTGCTCGGCGGCGGCGTCATCGGCGTCGAGTTCGCCTCCGTCATGCGCTCGTTCGGCGCCGAGGTCACCATCGTCGAGGCGCTCCCCCGGCTCGTCGCCGGTGAGGAGCCCGCCGTCAGCAAGGCGCTGGAGCGGGCGTTCCGCAAGCGCGGCATCGCGTCCCGCACCGGCGTGCGCTTCGAGTCCGCCACCGTCGAGGGCGATGTCGTCACGGTGCGCCTGGGGGGCGGCGGCGAGCTCGTCGCCGACCTGCTGCTCGTCGCGGTCGGGCGCGGCCCGGTCACCGCGGGCCTCGGCTACGAGGAGGCGGGCGTGACGCTCGACCGGGGCCACGTCGTCACCGACGAGCGCTGCCGCACCTCGGTCGACGGCGTGTATGCCGTGGGCGACATCGTGCCCGGCCTCCAGCTCGCGCACCGCGGGTTCGCCCAGGGCATCTTCGTCGCCGAGGACATCGCGGGGCTGCGTCCACAGCCGCTCGTGGAGTCCACGATCCCCCGAGTCACCTACTGCGAGCCGGAGATCGCCTCGGTCGGGCTCACCGAGGAGCAGGCCCGCCAGGTGCACGGCGAGGTCGAGACCTACGAGTACAACCTCGGCGGCAACGGCAAGTCGCAGATCCTGCGCACGCAGGGCTTCGTCAAGCTCGTGCGCGCCAAGGACGGGCCCGTCGTCGGCATCCACATGATCGGCTCCCGCATCGGCGAGCAGGTCGGCGAGGCCCAGCTCATCGTGGGCTGGGAGGCCCACGCCGAGGACGTCGCCGCACTCGTGCACGCCCACCCGACCCTGAACGAAGCCCTTGGCGAAGCCCACCTGGCGCTCGCCGGGAAACCCCTCCACGCACACAACTAGAGTGACTCCCGCCACCGCTCACGAAGGAGAACTGTCCCGATGTCAGAACGCGTGAAGATGCCTGCGCTCGGCGAGTCCGTCACCGAGGGGACCGTGACGCGGTGGCTGAAGAACGTCGGTGACACCGTCGAGGTCGACGAGCCGTTGCTCGAGGTCTCGACCGACAAGGTCGACACCGAGATCCCGTCGCCGGTGGCCGGCACGCTGCAGGAGGTTCTCGTCCAGGAGGACGACACGGTGCCCGTGGGGGCCGACCTCGCCGTGATCGGCGACGGCGCCCCGTCCGAGGGCGGCGGCGACCAGCCGGCGGCCGAGCAGGCGCCCGAGCCGGAGGCCGCGCCGGCCGAGCAGGCGCCGCAGTCCGAGCAGGGCGACGGCCCCGCCGACCAGGTCGTCGACCCGTCCGACGGCGACGCCGTCGCCAAGGCCGGTGACGAGGGTGGACAGGAGCCCGCCGAGCCGCAGTCCACCGAGCCGCAGTCCACCGCGCAGGCGTCCGCACCCCCGGAGCAGGCCCCCTCGGGTGGCTCCGGCGGCGGTGAGGGCACCACGGTGACGATGCCGGCGCTCGGCGAGTCCGTGACCGAGGGCACCGTGACCCGTTGGCTCAAGCAGGAGGGCGACGAGGTCGCCGTCGACGAGCCCCTCCTCGAGGTCTCCACCGACAAGGTCGACACCGAGATCCCCTCGCCCGTGGCCGGCACGCTCACCACGATCCTCGCGCAGGAGGACGACACCGTCCCCGTCGGCGCCGCCCTGGCGGTCGTCGGTGGCTCCGGTGGTGGCCAGTCCGCCCCGGCCCAGGAGTCCGCTCCCCAGCAGGCGCCCACCGAGGACAAGGCCCCCGAGCCCGAGCAGCAGCCACAGGCCGAGGAGCCCGCCCCCGCCGCCGAGCCGGCCCCCGCCGCCGAGCCCGCCCCCGCACCGCAGGCCCAGCCCGAGCCGCAGCAGGTCCCCGACGCCGCCACGGCCGAGACGGCACCCGCCCCCTCCACCCCGGCTCCCGCCGCGGAGGGTGACGGCGACCGTGACGCGTCGGCCTACGTCACGCCGCTCGTGCGCAAGCTCGC
>DATITJ010000468.1:0-5220 GCA_035467935.1 Ornithinibacter sp. | reverse complement strand
CCGCACGTCGTCGGGCACGCCGTCGCTGGGCTGCTGCGCAGCTGGGTCGGTCGGCGTCTCGCTCACCCGCCCATCCTGCCGCAGGGCACCGACGGTCGCAGTGGTCGAGGAACTCCTCGACGGCGACCATCGGGCCACGCTGGCGAGCCGGTGCCTCAGCCGTGCTCGGCGAAGAGGGCCGTGACCCGCGACGCGATCGCGCGTCGGGCCGCCCTCCCCTCGGGTGCGGGCAGCAGGGGGTAGTCGTGGATGGCGCCGTCCTCGACGTGCAGCGTGAAGGGGGCGTCCGCCGGCATCCGCCGGCCGAGCTCACGGCAGTCGGGCAGCGTGATGTCACGGGTGCCGACCCAGACCTCGACGGGCGGCAGCTCGGCCAGCTCGCCGTTGAGGGGGCTGACGCGGGGGTCCTCGACGGGCAGGTCCCCTGCCCACGACCTCGCGATCGGGTGGAGCCCGGCCCGGGTCAGCCAGGGGTCGGTGGGCTCGATGGCGTCGATCTCGGGGTTGGTCATCGCGAGGTCGATCCACGGTGCGATGAGGATCAGCCCGGCGATGCGGTCCCGGACCGCCTGCGTCGCTTGCTGGGCGGTGACGAGGGCGAGCCCTCCGCCGGCGGAGTCGCCCGACAGGACACACGAGCGCCCCTCTGCGACAAGGCCGTCCACCACCTCGGAGACGACGCCGAGCGCCTCGAGGGCGGTGTGGTGGGGCGCCAGCCCGTAGATCGGCACGTGGACCTCGCACCGGGCGTGGCCGGCCAGGTGGGCGGCGAACGCCCACTGCTGCTCGACGATCTCGTTGGTGTAGGCGCCTCCGTGCAGGTAGACGACGACCCGGCCGGTCGAGGCCGGCGCGCCACGCCGGCGCACGACGTGGACGTCGCGTCCCCGGACCTGGTGGGTCGTGACCTCGCACGCGGCCAGGACGTCGCGTGGCGGCGTCGAGGGACCCTTGGCCGCGTGGAGGAACGCGATGCCGGCCTCCTCGGTGGCGTAGCGCTTCTTGCGGGTCAGGCGCACGTACAGCGCCACGGCCTTCATCTGCCAGCTGGCCACGTCCACCTCCGTCAGGACCGCGGACCCCACGCCCGGGAGCCGGGCAGGGTGACACGGTTGTGCAGACGATGCCACGGATGCCGTGACGGCGGCGGCCCCACTCGCTCTCGTCGTCGTGACTTGCGGCCCGGGTCCGTTCGCGCTCGTCCTCGGGATGCGGCTCCCCCCGCCGCGCCCAGCCCGGCGGCTGCCGCACGGGCACCGCGGTTCAGGCGGTGAGCTGCTCGCGTTCGCGGCGGAGGTCGTCGGCCCAGTCCTGGTCGGCCCAGGACTCCTCGCCGTCCTCGAGGTCGACGTCGTGGTCGGCGAGGACGGCCGCGGCGAAGCGTCGTTCGGCATGGTCATCACCGAGGAGTGCGCCGACCAGCTCGGCCAGCCGTGCCGAGGTCAGTGGCGGTGGGTCGAGCGCGGAGCTCTCGGCTCGCAGGCGTTCGAGGTGGCGGTCGTAGGAGCCTTGGTTCAGGTCCCACACGACGTAACGGCCCTGCTCGTCGGGCGTGGCCCGAACCGTCGCCCACAACCGGCGGGTGTGCACGAAGGTGTGGTGCCGCTGGCACAACAGCGCAGCGTTGTCGATGTCGGAGGCGCCCCCATCGGCCCAGTGCCGCACGTGGTGCGCCTTCGTCCAGGCCGCCGGGGCCGTGCACCCGGGATACGTGCAGCAGCGGTCCCGCCGCCACAGCCGCCTGCGTTGGGCGCGGGTGAACAGGCGCACCACCCGACCCAGGTCGAGGTCCTCCCCCGCGCTGCCCAGCACGTGCGGGATCAACGCGGCATCGCACGCGACCCGGCGCAGCACCTCCGGGGAGAGCACGGTGCCGGTGGCGGTGGACCCGATCACCTCACCGAACCCGGTGCGCTGTTCCAGGTCGCTCACGGAGATCACCACGTGCACCGCCGCCGACGACCCTGCCGCACCATCAGCACCACCGGAGGCGTCGGCGTCGACCGATGAGGAGCGCCGGCACACCTCGGCCAGGGCCTCCACCCGGCGCTGCCCGGCCGGGCGGTGGTCACGCTGCCCGGTCTCCTCGTTCGGCGCCGGAGCGCTCAACGGGCCGATCGCCGCCTCCAGCACCGCCGCCTGCTCCGGGGTCATCACCAGCTGGTACTCGGTCAGGTCCCCCGACTCCACCATCGGCGAGGACAGCCGCGCCGCCGACACCAACCGCTCCTGCAGGTCATCCAACACGCCCCGCTGCCCGAACTGCGCGACCAGCCGCGGCCGCAACCGGCGCATCTGACCCGGCCCCCACTGCCCCCCGAGGTCGAGCAGCGCCCGCGTCACCGTCGGTGTCGCCTCCTCGGTCAGCTGCGGGCCCAGCCGCTCCAGCTCACGCATCACCGCGGCCGCCAACGCCGGCGACACCGCACCGCCGGACACGCCCGCCCACACGATGCCCAGCGGCGAGTCCGGGTCGAGGTCGCCACCCTGGGGTCGCCACTGCGCACCGCTCGGTGCCACCGCCGTCGCGACCCTCGCCACGTCCCCGGCGCCCCCCTGCCGCAGCGACGGAGCGTGGTCGCGCACCCACGCCTGCGCATTCACCCCCGCCTCGGCCACCTCACCTCGGGCGACCGCCTCCACCGTGATCGACACCCGCGCCGCCGCCGCCCCCGCCGCGACCGCGTCGGCCAGGCTCATCAGCTCCGCCAGCTCCGGACCCGACGCCCCGTGCAGCACCGACCCGAAACCATCCAGCAGGTCACGGGCAGCCTCCAGCCCGCAGCGCCTCTGCGCCAGACCGCGTCCCCCGATGTCCATGCCTCCATCGTACTCGAACACACGTTCGATCAACAAGATCTCAACACCTTGAGTTCACCCTCGGCAGAACCTCATTCGCCGCAACCAGCGCACTGGGGATCGAACGCGACAGGGCCCACCCCGAACTCACTCGTCCAGCGTCTGGCGCGGCGACGGCATACCGGGTGAGGATGGGGAAGCTGCCACTGCCGCCGGACCAAGGAGCCCCGATGACCAACCTCGCGACGAACCTCACGAGCACCGCCGCGAAGCACCCCGAG
The DNA here is from genome assembly GCA_035467935.1 of Ornithinibacter sp. Lineage (GTDB taxonomy): Bacteria > Actinomycetota > Actinomycetes > Actinomycetales > Dermatophilaceae > Fodinibacter. The sequence continues at coordinate 2,140 of DATITJ010000468.1, read as the reverse complement.
CAGGCCGCCCTCCGCATCAGCGGCCAGGGCGTGACCTACGCCCAGCTGCACGCCATGGCGGCCAAGGTCGCCGGAGCGCTGCGCGCCAGCGGAGTCGAGCCCGGGGACCGGGTCGCCGTGATCCTGCCCAACGTGCCGGCGTTCCCCGTCGCCTACTGGGGCATCCTGCTCGCCGGCGGTGTCGTCGTGCCGATGAACCCGCTGCTCAAGGCCGGGGAGGTCGACTACTTCTTCACCGACTCCGGCGCCAAGATCGCCTTCGTCTGGCCGGACTTCGGGCCCGATGTCACCAAGGGCGCGGCGAACAGCGGCACGCGCATCATCGAGTGCGGCCCGATGGGCCCTGTCGAGGGCAGCCTCGAGGGCGGCGAGCCGATCGCCGTGCCGCACGACCGCGAGGACGACGACACCGCGATCATCCTCTACACCTCCGGCACGACCGGCCGCCCCAAGGGGGCCGAGCTGACCCACAGCAACATCCACCTCAACGCGATGCGCTCGGCCCAGGTCATCCAGGAGATGACGAGCGACGACGTCGTCATGGGCTGTCTGCCGCTCTTCCACGTCTTCGGCCTCGTCGTCGGCCTGAACGCCGCGACGATCGTCGGGGCCTCCCTCGCCCTGATCCCCCGCTTCGACCCGGCGGCCGCGATCGAGGTGATCGAGAAGGAGCGGGTCACCATCATGCAGGGCGTGCCGACGATGTATGCCGCGATCCTCAACCACCCGAGCTCGGACGGCATGGACGCCTCGTCGCTGCGGACCTGTGCGTCCGGCGGCTCCGCCATGCCGCTGGAGGTCATGCGCTCCTTCGAGCAGAAGCTCGGCTGCATGATCCTCGAGGGCTACGGCCTGTCCGAGACCTCACCGGTCGCGTCGTTCAACATGCCCGACCGCGAGCGCAAGCCCGGCACGATCGGCGTCGCCATCCCCGGGTGCGAGATGAAGTGCGTCGACCTCGACGGCAACGAGGTGCCCGTCGGCGAGGTGGGCGAGATCGCGATCCGCGGCGACAACGTCATGAAGGGCTACTGGAACAAGCCCGAGGCGACCGCCGAGGCGATCCCCGACGGCTGGTTCCGCACGGGAGACCTCGGGACGATGGACGACGAGGGCTACTTCACGATCGTCGACCGCAAGAAGGACATGATCCTGCGCGGCGGGATGAACGTGTACCCGCGCGAGGTCGAGGAGTGCATCTACGCGCACCCCGACGTCCTCGAGGTGGCCGTCGTCGGCGTGCCCGACGGCCTCTACGGCGAGCAGGTGGGCGCCGCCGTGGCGCTGCGCGAGGGCTCCACCGCCACGCCCGACGACATCATCGAGTTCGCCAAGGAGCGCATCGCGGCCTACAAGTACCCCCGCACGGTGTGGATCGTCGACGCCCTCCCCAAGGGCCCGACCGGCAAGATCCTCCGACGTGAGGTGCACGCCCCCGCCGGGTGAGCACCGCGTCGACGACGCCCGCATCGTCCGGCACGACGACCTTGGCGAGGCCCGGGCCGCCGACGCCCGTCGGCCTGTTCGGCCGCCGCGCCCGGCGTCGCCTCGAGGTCCCGGTCAGCGACCAGGGGTGACCGCCGGGCCCCGGCCTGCCGACGCCTGCTCGCGCTCCCGCACGACGACCGCCTCGGGCGAGCGCGGCCGACGGTTGATGACCCAGGCAGCACCCAGGACGATGACGAAGCCCAGGACCTGCCACGGGCCGAGCCGTTCACCGAGCACGAGGACGCCGAGCACCACCGACACCACGGGGATGAGGTAGGTGATCGTCGAACCGATCATCGCGCCGGCGCCGCGCACGACGTCGAACTGCAGCATGTAGGCGAACCCGGTGCCGACGAGCCCCAGCACCAGCACGCACAGCAGCGGCAACCACGGCCAGGTGCCGGCATCCGGGGTGGCGTAGGACCAGATGGCCGCCAGGCCCTCGGGCTGGAACGCCGCCCACGCGAGCACGACCGGCACGATGAGCACGAGCGCGGTGAGCAGTGTCGCCGTCGGCTGCGAGAGCCCACCGAGGTCGACCCCGCTGAGGAAGCGGCGGTTGTAGGTCCAGCCGATGCCGTAGCTCGCGCCACCGGCCAGCGCCATCGAGAACCCCACGAGGTCGGGCCGGTCGGTGGCGGTCCACGGCTGC
>DATITJ010000467.1:0-1653 GCA_035467935.1 Ornithinibacter sp. | reverse complement strand
CGGGGCCGCCGGGGCCGCCGGCGCGGCCGGCGCCGCGGGGCGTGGTGCCGACGCTCATGGCGCTCCTCCCCCGGCGTGGTCGGCCAGGGCCTCGAGGACCCGTGGTGCCAGCCGGGTGACGTCACCGGCCCCCACGGTGATCACGAGGTCGCCGGGCCGGGCCGCGGCGACGACGGCCGCCACGGCGGCCTCCGGGGACGCGCCGACGAGGATGTCGCGGTCCCCGGGGAGCTCGCCCAGCGGGGCGCCGATGAGCGCCGAGTCCACACCGGGCACCGGCTCCTCGCGCGCGCCGTAGACGTCGAGGAGCACGACCGTGTCGGCCGGCGCCAGGGCGCGGGCGAACTCCCGGGCGAAGTCGCGGGTGCGGGAGTAGAGGTGCGGCTGGAAGACGACGTGCAGCCGCCCGTCGCCCCGCCGCCGGACGATCTCGGCTGCCGTGCCGACGACCGCCGCGACCTTGGGCGGGTTGTGCGCGTAGTCGTCGACGACGGTGACGCCGCCGACCGTGCCCCGCACCTCGAACCGGCGACGCGCCCCGAGGAACCCGGCGAGTCCCTCGAGGACGGCGTCCGGCTCGGCGCCGAGGCCGACCACGGCCGCGAGGTAGGCGGCGCAGGCGTCGAGGACGTTGTGCGCGCCGGGCACCGCCAGGCGCAGGGTGCGCTCGGTGCCGTCGAGGGCGAGACCGGACGTCGTGCCGAGGCCCTGCGAGGTCGTGCCCACGACGCGCAGGTCGGCGCCCTCGTCGTAGCCGTAGGTGACGACCCGGCGGCCGGCGGCCAGGGCCGCGTCGACCAGCGCGCGCGCTCCGGGGTCGTCGGAGCAGGCGACGAGCAGGCCACCCTCGGGCACGGAGGTGGCGAACGCGGCATACGCCTGCTCCACCGCCTCGACCGAGCCGTAGAAGTCGAGGTGGTCGGGCTGCACGTTGGTCACGACCGCGACGTGCGGCCGGTAGACGAGGAACGACCCGTCGCTCTCGTCGGCCTCCACGACGAACACCGGACCACTGCCGAGGGCGGCGTTGGTGCCCAGCTGGGCGATCTCCCCGCCGGACGCGAACGACGGGTCTGCGCCGGCCTCGACGAGCGCGACGACGAGCAGCGACGTCGTCGTCGTCTTGCCGTTGGCCCCGGCGACGGCCACGCGCCGGGCGTCGGCCATGAGCGAGGCGAGCGCCTGCGAGCGGTGCAGGACCCGCAGCCCGGCGGCCCGGGCCGCGGCGAGCTCGACGTTGTCGTCGCGGATCGCCGACGAGATGACCACGGTGTCGACCTCGCCGACGTGCGCGCGGTCGTGACCGACGTGGACGCGGGCTCCGCTGTCGCGCAACGCGGCCAGGGTGGGGCCGTCGGCGGCGTCGGAGCCGCTGACGGGGACCCCGCGGGCGAGCAGGAGCCGGGCGACCGCCGACATGCCGGCGCCGCCGATCGCGATGAGGTGCACCCGCCCCAGCTCGGCCACGGAGGGCACGGGGTCGGTGAACGTGAAGCGCGGGTTGACGCCGTCCACGGTCAGCGCCCCCCGGCCGCCGCGGCGACGACGAGGTCGGCGAGCAGCTCGTCGCCCCCCCGCTCCCCCACCGACGCGGATGCCGCGGCCATCGCCTCGAGGCGTGGGGTGTCGGTGGCGAGCGCGGGGACGACGGCA
>DATITJ010000466.1:0-3179 GCA_035467935.1 Ornithinibacter sp. | reverse complement strand
GGCCCCACGGCACACCTCGCGTCCACATGTTGGCCGGATGCCGTGCGCCGGGTCCGGGGCCCGCCCCGGTCAGCCACTCATCGGGTGGGCCCGGAGGAACGAGGCGATCGCCGACGCCACCTGCACCGGGTGGGTCAGTGCCAGGGAGTGGTCGGCGCCGGGGACCCTCACGTCACTCGCCTGTGGGAGCCGGGCCAGGACGCGGTCGCGGACCTCCTCGAACCAGGCACCGCTGTCCGTGCCGCCGAGGTGGAGGACCGGCTGGCGGATGTGCCGGGCCTCCTCCTGCTCCAGCCGCCAGGCCTGCAGCGCCGGGACGTCCGTGCGGAAGAACGTGTCGGCGTCGCGCTCCACCTGGGCGGTGCCGCCGGGGAGGTGCTGCTCGGTGTCGCGCCGCCAGTCCGGCCCGACGATGCGCCGCATGAAGAGATCCAGTGCGCCGTCGGTCCCCCTGGTGCGGTGCTGCTCGACGAGGTCCGCCACGAACTCCCGGGCTTCGAGGCTGTGCGTCGGGGGCGGCTCGATGAGCGTGAGCGTGTGCACGAGGCCCGGGGCCGACGCGGCCAGCCGCATCGCGATCGCGCTGCTGAAGGACAGCCCCACGACGTGAGCCCGGCTGATGTCGAGGGCGGCGAGCAGCTGCTCGGCGTCTCGCGCGTCGCGCTCGATCGACCCCGGACCCTGCGCCGGGGTGCTGCCGGCATAGCCGCGACGGTGGTACAGGACGACCCGGAAGCCGTCCAGGACGGGCTGCTGCGCGACGGGCAGCAGCTCGTCGGCGGTCAGCGCCGTCTGCACCAGGACGAGCGGTTCGCCCGACCCGCGGACCGCGACCTCCAGGGCGGCATCCGGCAACGACACCCGACGCCACGTCACACCGGCCACGCCTTCGCACTCCGTCACGGCCGTCGCTCGACGGCCCCACCGACGGTCCACCACCGCGCCGGCGTCGCGTCACCGGGCGGGCCGCGGGAGACTCGGAGCTCCGGTGGCCGGTGGCCGGTGGCCGGTGGAGCACGAGAACGCCGTGGTTCGTCACGGCGATGAGCCTGCGGATCAGTGCGGCGCGAGGCCACGCACCAGGTCGTGGATTCGAGACGATCGGGTCGCCGCGCTCGCGGCGCCGTCGACGGCCGCCAACAACCTCCGGCGCTGCGCTGGTCGCAGCCGATCGAACGCGGCCCTGGAGCCCGCATCCGCGAGCGCGTCAGCGATGTCCCCAGGCACCGGCACCTCGTCCGGATCAGCCGGGCGCAGACGGCAGTCCACGACGTCCCCCGCCCTTGCGCCCAGCCGCCGCTGGAGGGCCTTTCCCGCGTAGGCGAACGCCTGCGCCGTGACGTCCGCGCGGTTGAGGCCCAGGTTGACCGGCCGGCCGTTGATCGTTCCCTCCACCCGCCGGGTGCCCTGCTCCCTGGCGGCCTCCGACAGCTCCGCGGGCATCCTCACGACCGTGTAGACATTCCTCCCCCAGGGCAAGGGCTCCAGCGGCGCCCCGAAGACCACCCAGCCACTCGCAGTCATCGTGGGGTCAGAGCTCCCACCAGGCGTCGAGGCCAGGAGGGTCGGACACGTCGACACGGTCGCCGACGCGGGGCACCGCCACCGGAACGCCGTGGGTGGCCGCCGCGACGAGCAGCCGCTCGACCGGCTCGGCCCACGGGTGCGGGGCGAGCACGAAGGTGCACCAGTGGATGGGCAGCAGCAGCCCGCCCGACAGCAGCCGCGTCGCCTCGACGGCCTCCTCGGGATCGAGGTGGATGTCGCGCCACGCCGGGTCGTACGCCCCGACGGCCATGAGCGAGGCGTCGAACGGCCCGTGCTCGGCCCCGATGCGGGCGTACCCGTCGAAGAACCCCGTGTCCCCGCTGAAGAAGACCCGCCCGGTCAGGCCCGCGACGACCCACGAGGCCCACAGCGTCCCGTCGCGCCGCAGCCCGCGCCCGGAGAAGTGCTGGGCCTCGACCGCGGTGATCCGCACCCCCCGCACCGAGTGCCCCTCCTCCCAGTCGCACTCGACCACTCGGTGGCCGGGCACGCCCCACGCGTCGAGGTGCGCCCCCACGCCCAGCGGCACGAGGAACACGGCATCCGTCAGGTCCACCAGGGCCCGGATCGTGTCCATGTCGAGGTGGTCGTAGTGGTCGTGCGAGATGACGACGGCATCGATGCGCCCCAGCCCCGCGAGGGGGACGGGCACGGCGTGGAGCCGGCGCGGTCCGAGGTGCTGGCTCGGCGAGCAGCGCTCGCTCCACACCGGGTCGCACAGCACCCGCACGCCGCCGACCTCGACGAGCGCCGAGGCGTGCCCGAACCACGACACGTGCACGCCCCCGGTGGCGGGCTCGCGCGCCGCGCTGACGACCGGGATCGGCACCGACGGATGGCGCGTGTCGGAGCTCTCGCGGAAGCGGCGCAGCACGTCCCGCTGGCTCGTCGGCATCGACGAGGTGTGGCGATGGGTGTTGTGGAAGGCCCCGGCGCGGTAGGCCGGCGACTGCCGCACGCGCGCGAGACGGGCGCCCGCGGGGCGACCCCCCATCGCGGCGTTGACGCCCTTGCCCGCGGCGGCGAGCGCCCCGAGGGCACTGGCCGCGCCGGCGGCGATCGCGAGGCGGTTGAGCTTGGTCACGGGACGATTGTCACCCGGCCTGCGTCCCCGCGCCCCGCGCGCCCACCCCGCGAGCCTGCGGGTCCTCGCGTCGTTCGACGCCGGGGGACGACGCGGCATCCCGCGCGGCGGCCACCAGCGCGTCGAAGAGCCGGGTGTCGTCACCGGCCTCGGGGTGCCACTGCACGGCGATCCGGAAGGCTGCCCCGGGGTCCTCCATCGCCTCGAGGGTGCCGTCGGCGTGCCACGCGGCCGGCAGGTATGCCGTGTCCTCCAGCGTCTCCTGACGCACCGCCTGGTGGTGGTAGGTCGGGACGGACAGCTCCTCGGTGCCGAGGATCCGGGCCAGCCGCGTGCCTTCGACGGGCCGCGCGTGGTGCGTGGAGTACTCGCCCGGTCGTGGGCAGTGCGCCTCGTGGCCGACGACGTCGGGCAGGTGCTGCACGAGGGCCGCACCGGCCGCGACGGCCATGACCTGCATGCCCCGGCAGATGCCGAGCACGGGCAGGTCCCGCTCACCCGACACCCGGGCGAGCGCGATCTCCCAGGCGTCGCGGTCGGGCCGGGC
>DATITJ010000465.1:0-1703 GCA_035467935.1 Ornithinibacter sp. | reverse complement strand
AGACCCACGACGGCACCCGGCTCGGCGACCTCCTCCCGCTCGCCGCCACCCCCACCGCCGGGGTCACCCTCGGCGAGCTCGCCACCCACACCTCCGGACTGCCTCGCCTCGCCAGCGGCAGCGGGTCCCTGCGCGCCACGGTCGACCTGTGGCGGCACGGCACCAACCCCTACGGCGAGACGCTCGACGACCTCCTCGCGGCCGTCCGGTCGACCCCGCTGCGCCGTCGACGGCCGCGCTACTCGAACATCGGCTTCATGCTCCTCGGCCACGCCCTCGCGGCGGCGGCGGGCACGACGTAGGCCGGCCTGCTCCGTGACCGGCTCACCGAGCCGCTCGCGATGGCCGCCACGACCGTGCCCGCGACACCCGATGGCCTCGGGCCGCTGGCCGCGCAGGGACGGTCCGCCCGGGGGAGGCCGGTGCAGCCGTGGACGGGCGAGGCGCTCGGCCCGGCGGGCGGCACCCGCGCGACCGCCGGCGACCTCGGGAGGCTCCTGCAGGCGCTCCTCGACGGCACCGCCCCCGGCGTCCGGGCCCTGGACCCGGTGGCGCGCTTCTCCGGGCCGCTGCGGATCGGGGCGGCGTGGCTCACCCTCGACCGCAGGGGCACGCTCCTCACGTGGCACAACGGCGGCACGGGGGGCTTCCGCAGCGTCGTCGTGCTCGACCGTGCCGCGGGAGCCGGGGTCGCCGTCGTGAGCGCCACGACGCGGTCCGTGGACGGCGCCGGTTTCGCCCTCCTCGAGGAGTGCGTCAGGACGGGCGGTTAGCCTCGGGACATGGCGGCACGCAGTGAGTCCGAGCGCGAGCGCCTTCGGCGCATCTCGATCCTCAACGCGCGGCTCCCTCGCAAGCGCACCATCGCCCAGGGCCTGCTGCGCGACCCCCGCGGCCGCGTGCTCGTGTGCGAGCTCAGCTACAAGAAGGAGTGGGACCTCCCGGGCGGCGTCGTCGACCCGGGGGAGTCCCCGGCCACCTGCGTCGAGCGCGAGGTCCAGGAGGAGCTCGGCATCGAGGTGCGGGCCGGCCGCCTCCTCGCCGTCAACTGGCTGCCGCCGTGGCGCGGCTGGGACGACGCGCTGCTCTACCTGTTCGACCTCGGGGTGCACGAGAGCGGCGAGCTCGACCCGGCGCTGTTCCTCCGCCGCGAGATCGCCGGCGCGCACTGGCTCCATGTGCCGGATGCCGCCCCGCACGTCGCGTCCTACACCGCACGCATGCTGGAGGTCGCCGCGGACGCCGAGCACCCGGCATACCTCGAGAACAGCGAGCCGGTCGGGCCGGCGGGTTCGGAGGCACCCCCGGCTCGACGGTAGACTCTCGGCCTCGTGGCACTCACCATCGGAATCGTCGGTCTCCCGAACGTCGGCAAGTCGACGATGTTCAACGCCCTCACGAAGAACAACGTCCTCGCGGCGAACTACCCGTTCGCGACGATCGACCCCAACGTCGGGGTCGTCCCGCTGCCGGACGAGCGGCTCGCGCGCCTCGCCGAGATCTTCGGGTCGGAGAAGATCCTGCCGGCGACCGTCTCCTTCGTCGACATCGCCGGCATCGTGCGCGGCGCGTCCGTGGGGGAGGGGCTGGGCAACAAGTTCCTCGCCAACATCCGTGAGGCCGACGCGATCTGCCAGGTCGTGCGCGCGTTCGAGGACGGCGACGTCGTGCACGTCGACGGCAAGGTCTCGCCGGGCTCCGAC
>DATITJ010000464.1:0-8667 GCA_035467935.1 Ornithinibacter sp. | reverse complement strand
GTCTTCGCCCTGCTGTCGACGCTGCTCGGCAACACCCTGCCCGGCTGGACGTCGACCGTCGTGGTCGTCGCGGCCGTCGGGGCCGTGCAGCTGCTGGCCCTCGGGATCCTCGGGGAGTACGTCGGGCGCACGTACACGGCCCTGCAGGCCCGACCGGCGTACTTCGTGGCCCACGACTCGCTCGAGACGCCGGGCCGGGACACTCCGGGCCGGGACACTCCGGGCCGGGACACGCCGGGCCGGGAGCCTCAGACGCGGATCTGACCGTCGCCCTCGACGACCCACTTGGTCGTCGTGAGCTCCGGCAGGGCCATCGGGCCCCGGGCATGGAGCTTCTGGGTCGAGATGCCGATCTCGGCGCCGAACCCGAACTCGCCGCCGTCGGTGAAGCGCGTGCTCGCGTTGACCATGACGGCGGCCGCGTCGACCTCGGCCGTGAACCGGCGGGCGGCGCCGCGGTCCTCGGTGACGATCGCCTCGGTGTGCCCGGAGCCGAAGCGACGGATGTGCTCCAGCGCCGCGTCGAGGTCGCCGACGACCCCCACGGACATCTCGAGGCCGTGGAACTCCGTCGCGAAGTGCTCGTCGGTGACGGCGTCGTGGGCGACCCCCGCGACGTCGGCCTGCGCCCCGGCATCCGCGTCGGTGTGGAGGGTGACGCCCTCGACCGCCAGCGCCGCGAGGGCCTTGGGGAGGAACTCGGCGGCCACGTCGCGGTGGACGAGCAGCGACTCGGCGGCGTTGCACACGCTCGGCCGGTGGGTCTTGGAGTTGACCGTGATGGCCAGGGCCTTGTCGAGGTCGGCGGCGCGGTCGACGTAGACGTGGCAGTTGCCGACCCCCGTCTCGATGACCGGCACGGTCGACTCGGTGACGACGGTGCGGATCAGGTCGGCGCCACCGCGCGGGATGAGGAGGTCGACCAGGCCCCGTGCGGTCATCAGGGCGCGCACGGCGCCGTGGCCACCCTCGAGGAGGCCGACGGCGTCCGCGGGCAGCCCCTGGGCGGCGAGCGACTCACGCAGGACGGCGACCGTGGCCCGGTTGGTGTCCGCCGCGGCGCTGCCCCCGCGCAGGATCACGGCGTTGCCGGACTTCAGGGCGAGGCCGGCGGCGTCGACGGTGACGTTGGGACGGGCCTCGTAGATCATGCCGACGACCCCCATGGGGACACGCACCTGACGGACCTGCAGCCCGTTGGCGAGCGTGGAGCCGCGCACGACCTCGCCGACCGGGTCGGGCAGTGCGGCGATGTCGCGCAGCGCCTGGGCGACGGCAGCGACACGCGGGGCGTCGAGGCGCAGGCGGTCCTGGAGGCTCTCGGGCATGCCGCCGTCGCGGCCACGGGCGAGGTCGCGCTCGTTGGCCTCGACGACGGTGGCGGTGGCGGCGTCCAGGGCATCGGCGAGGGTGCGCAGCGCGGCGTCCTTCTCGGCGCGCGAGAGCAGGGCCAGGCGGCGCGATGCGGTGCGGGCGGCCTCGGCGAGCTCGCGAACCCGCGCGACGTCGGCCGGGTCGATGCCGGAGGTGCGGTCAGCCATGCCTGCAAGGGTATGCCGCTCCCCCGCCGACGCGCTCGAGCCGCCCACCGCTCGACCTTCTGCCGCAGGACTCCTCTCGCCGCGCTTCTCGGGGGACGGCCGCGCTGGGTCTGGGAGGATGGGCCGGTGACGACGATCCTGTCCATCCAGTCCTCCGTGGCGTACGGCCACGTCGGCAACTCCGCAGCCGTCTTCGCGCTCCAGCGCCTCGGGGTCGAGGTGTGGCCGGTGAACACCGTGCACTTCTCCAACCACACCGGCTACGGCCAGTGGCGCGGCCCGCTCATGGCCCCCGAGGACGTCCGCGAGGTCGTCACCGGCGTCGAGGAGCGTGGTGCCCTCGACGAGGTCGATGCCGTGCTCTCCGGCTACCAGGGCGGCGAGCAGATCGGCGAGGTCGTCCTCGACGCCGTCGCCCGCACCAAGGCCGCCAACCCCGACGCGATCTACGCCTGCGACCCCGTCATGGGCAACGCCACGTCCGGCTGCTTCGTCCACCCCGCCATCCCGGTGCTCCTGCGCGAGAAGGTCGTGCCCCGGGCGGACCTCATCACGCCCAACCAGTTCGAGCTGGGCTTCCTCACCGAGACCGATCCCACGGACCTCGACTCCACGCTCGAGTCGGTCGAGCGGGCCCGGGCCCTGGGCCCGGGCACCGTCCTCGTGACGAGCGTGCTCCGGCCCGACCGCCCCGACGGCACGATCGAGATGCTCGCGGTGCACGGTGACGGCGCCTGGCTGGTGCAGACACCCCACCTGCCGATGAAGGCCAACGGCTCCGGTGACGTCACGGCCGCCCTCTTCACCGCGCACCTGCTCGAGACCGGGGATGCCGGGGTCGCGCTCGGGCGCACCGTGTCGAGCGTGTTCGACCTCCTCCAGCGCACCCACGAGTCGGGGCGCCGCGAGCTGCAGCTCGTGCAGAGCCAGACCGAGATCGCGCAGCCGCGGATGCAGTTCGAGGTGAGGCGGATCCGCTGATCCGGATGCCGTGCCGGCCGCCGGGCGGTCGGCCGCGTCAGAGCACGACGAGGTCGTCGCGGTGGATGACCTCGCGCTCGTACTCCGGCCCGAGCTCCCGGGCCAGGTCGCGCGTCGAGCGGCCGAGCAGCCGCGGCAGCTCGGACGCGGCGTAGTTGACCAGGCCCCGCGCGATGACCGCGCCGTCCGGCCCGCACACGTCGACCGGGTCCCCGGCCGCGAACGTGCCGTCCACGCCGGTGATGCCGGCGGGCAGCAGCGACGTGCGCCGCGTCGTCACCGCGGCCACCGCACCCTCGTCGAGGAGCAGCCGGCCCCGGGCCGTCGTCGCGTGCGCCAGCCAGCGCTTGCGCGACGCGCGGGTGGCCGCGGCCGGGGCGAAGACCGTGCCGAGGTCGTCGCCCGCGAGGGCGTCGGTGACGTCGGCCAGGCGGGTGAGCAGGGTGGGGATGCCGGCCGCCCCGGCGATGCCGGCGGCCTCGACCTTGGTGACCATGCCCCCGCTGCCCACCGAGGAGCCGGTGCCGCCGATCGTCACGGCATCCAGGTCGGCGACGGTCGCGACGAGCGGCACGCGCCGGGAGCCACCGTGTGAGGGTGGCCCGTCGTGGAGCGCGTCGACGTCGCTGAGCAGCACCAGCCCGTCGGCGCCCACGATGTCGGCCACCAGGGCCGCGAGCCGGTCGTTGTCGCCGAAGCGGATCTCCTGGGTCGCGACCGTGTCGTTCTCGTTGACGATCGGCACGACGCCCAGCTCGAGCAGGCGCTCGAGGGTGCGGCGGGCGTTGGTGTAGTGCGCGCGCCGGGTGACGTCGTCGGCCGTGAGCAGCACCTGGCCGACGGTGAGCCCGTGGGCGGAGAAGGCCGCCTGGTACGCCGCCACGAGGGCGCCCTGGCCGACACTCGCCGCCGCCTGCTGCGTCGCGAGGTCGGCGGGCCGGCGGGGCAGGCCGAGCGGCCCGATCCCCGCGGCGATGGCCCCCGAGGAGACGAGGACGACCTGACGTCCGTCACGCCGCCGCGCGGCGAGCACGTCGACGAGGTCACCGAGGGCAGCCAGGTCGAGGTGTCCACCGTCGCTGCTCGTCAGTGACGAGGAGCCGACCTTGACGACGAGACGCTGCCCCTCCCCCACGGCACGCCGCAGGCGGGCGGCGGTGTCCGGCATCCGGCTCAGTCCTCGTCGCTCGCCGTGGCCCAGTGGCCCGCCCGGCGCTCCTCGGCGATCTGGTCGCGCGCGACGGTCTGGGCGTCCTTGCGGTCGTGGAAGTCGTCGCGCTTGGCGGCACGCGTCTTGCGGCCCTCGTTCTCGAGGCGCACGTCGGTGCCGCGCGGGCCGGTCAGCAGCTCGGCGCCCGCCGACATCGTCGGCTCCCAGTCGAAGACGACAGCGTTCTCCTCGGGGCCGATGAGCACGGTCGACCCGGTGACGGCCCCGGCCTTGAGCAGGGCCTCCTCGACGCCGAGGCGGTTGAGCCGGTCGGCGAGGTAGCCGACGGCCTCGTCGTTGGAGAAGTCGGTCTGGCGGATCCAGCGGGTCGGGCGCTCGCCGAGCACCCGGAAGACCTCGCCCTCGGAGGTGCCCTCACGACGCACGACGAACCCGGCGTCGTCGACGGCGCGCGGCCGGAGCACGATGCGGGGCCGCTCGGGCGCGCGTGCCTCCAGCTCCGCCCGTGCGGCGGTGACGTGGCGCGCCAGCGCGAACGACAGCTCGCGCAGCCCGGTGTGCGCGACGGCAGAGACGATGAGGACCTCCAGGCCGCGCTCCTCGAGCATCGGGCGCACCATCTCGGCGAGGTCGCGCGCCTCAGGGACGTCAGCCTTGTTGAGCACGACGACGCGGGTGCGCTCGGACAGCGGGCGGCCGCCGAGCGAGTCGTCGGTGACGTAGGCGGCGAGCTCGGCCTCGATCACCTCGAGGTCGGTCATCGGGTCGCGGTTCGGCTCGAGGGTGGCGCAGTCGACGACGTGGACGAGCACCGAGCAGCGTTCGACGTGGCGCAGGAACTCCAGTCCCAGGCCCTTGCCCTCGCTGGCGCCGGGGATGAGCCCGGGCACGTCGGCGACGGTGTAGCGCTGCGAGCCCGCGGTGACGACACCGAGGTTGGGCACGAGGGTCGTGAAGGGGTAGTCGGCGATCTTGGGCCGCGCGGCCGACATCACCGAGACGAGCGAGGACTTTCCGGCGCTCGGGAAGCCGATGAGCGCGACGTCGGCGAGCGACTTGAGCTCGAGCACGATGTCGATCGACTCGCCCGGCTCACCGAGGAGGGCGAAGCCGGGGGCCTTGCGGCGCGGGCTGGCCAGCGCCTTGTTGCCCAGGCCGCCGCGGCCACCCCGGGCCGCGACGAAGGTCGTGTCGTGGCCGACGAGGTCGGCGAGCACCGCCCCGTCGGGGCCCTTGACGACGGTGCCCTCCGGCACGGGCAGCACGAGGTCGCCGCCGTCGGCGCCGTTGCGCTCGTCGCCGGCGCCGGGCTTGCCGTTGGCGGCCTTGCGGTGCGGGGTGTGGTGGTAGTCGAGCAGCGTGGTGGCCTGCGGGTCGACCACGAGGATCACCGAGCCGCCCTTGCCGCCGTTGCCGCCGTCGGGGCCGCCGAGCGGCTTGAACTTCTCACGCTTGACCGAGGCCACGCCGTGGCCACCGTTCCCGGCGGCGACGTGCAGCACGACGCGGTCGACGAAGGTCGTCATGCCTGCGCTCCTTACGGTCGTTCTCGACGGTCTTCGGGGGATGCCGTGAGGGGCGGGCCTTCGCGGCCCGCCCCTCTACGACGTGGTCATGCGGCCGGGTGAGGGTGCCACCCGGCGCCGGAGTCACTCCGCGGCAGCGGTCTGCGCCGGGATGATGTTGACGGTCTTGCGGCCCCGCCTGGCGCCGAACTTGACCGCGCCGGCGACGAGCGCGAACAGCGTGTCGTCGCCGCCACGGCCGACGCCGTCGCCGGGGTGGAAGTGCGTGCCGCGCTGGCGGACGAGGATCTCGCCGGCCTTGACGGCCTGGCCGCCGAAGCGCTTCACGCCGAGGTACTGGGCGTTCGAGTCGCGACCGTTTCGGGTCGAGGACGCACCCTTCTTGTGTGCCATGTCAGCAGTCCTTTGGTGAGTTCCGGGCGGCGATCAGGCGTCGATCGCGGTGATCTTGACCTGGGTGAGCGGCTGGCGGTGGCCTTGACGCTTGCGGTACCCGGTCTTGTTCTTGTACTTGAGGATCGTGATCTTGGGGCCCTTGGCCGCCTTGACGACCTCCGCCGTGACCTTGACCTTCGCGAGCTTGCTCGCGTCGCTGGTCACGGTGCCCCCGTCGACGACGAGCAGCGGCTGCAGCTGCACCATGTCGCCGGCCTGGCCGATCTTGTCGATGAGCAGGACGTCGCCGACGGAGACCTTCTCCTGGCGACCACCCGCGCGCACAATCGCGTACACAGTCGTACTCACTTTCGCTACTGGCACGCCTCCTGGACAACCGGCCGATAGCGACCCCGTGGACGACACGGGACATCAGCTCGGTGGGCGCACCGACGGTCAAGACTACCGGGGGTCCGGTAGCGCTCCAAATCAGGCCGCGGGCTACCCCTCCGGGGTGGGCTCGGCCTGGGCGCCGCGCGGCGGACCGGCGGGGGCGACGACCCGCCCGCGCTTGCGGCGACCACGGGGGGCGGCGACCGGCGGCGCCTCGACGACGGGCTCGGGGGCCGGCGCGGCGGACGGCTCGGGGGCCGGCGCGGCGGACGGCTCGTCGACGGCATCCGGCGCCTGCTCGGCGACCGGTTGCGCGTCCTGATCGACGGGCGGGCTGTCGACCGGCTCGGTGGCGGCCGGCTCGGTGGCGCCCACCTCGGGCACGTCGACGGCGGCGTCCTCCGGCTCGTGCTCACCGGGCTCGGCCTTGCGCATGGCGGCGGCGTGGGCCGCGGCGGCGATCTGGGCCGCGGTGGGACCGGAGGGGGTGCGCGGCTCCTCCGCGGGTGCCGAGCCGGGCGAGCCGTGGCCGCCCGACGAGGTCGACGACCCACCGGTCGAGCCGGAGCCGCCCGGCCCACGGCGGCCACGACCGGAGCGCGAGCTGCCGTTCTGCCCGCCCGAGGAGTCGGACGAGCCGCCACGGTCGATCGGCTCGGAGTGCACGACGATGCCGCGTCCTGCGCAGTGCTCGCACTGCTCGGAGAAGACCTCGACCAGGCCGGAGCCCACCCGCTTGCGGGTCATCTGCACCAGGCCCAGCGAGGTGACCTCCGCGACCTGGTGCTTCGTGCGGTCGCGGCCCAGGCACTCCAGGAGCCGCCGCACGACGAGGTCGCGGTTGGACTCGAGCACCATGTCGATGAAGTCGATGACGATGATGCCGCCGATGTCGCGCAGCCGGAGCTGGCGGACGATCTCCTCTGCGGCCTCGAGGTTGTTCTTGGTGACGGTCTCCTCGAGGTTGCCCCCGGAGCCGACGAACTTGCCGGTGTTGACGTCGACGACGGTCATCGCCTCGGTGCGGTCGATGACGAGCGAGCCGCCCGAGGGCAGCCACACCTTGCGGTCCATCGCCTTGGCCAGGGCCTCGTCGATGCGGTGCGCGGCGAAGACGTCCTCCTCGGCGGTCCACCGCTGGAGGCGGGGCGCGAGGTCGGGCGCGACGTCCTCGATGTACTGGCTGACCTCGCCCCACGCCTGCTCGCCGGAGACGACGAGCGAGGTGAAGTCCTCGGTGAAGACGTCACGGATCACGCGGACGGTGAGGTCGGGCTCGCCGTGCAGCAGGACCGGGGCCCCGCCGCTGCCGGCCTTCCTGGCCCGCGCGGCGTCGGCCTTGCTCGAGATCTTCTCCCACGCGCCGGTCAGGCGGTCGACGTCGGCGCGCAGCTCCTCCTCCGAGGCGCCCTCCGCGGCGGTGCGCACGATGACGCCCGCCGAGTCCGGCACGACCTCCTTGAGGATGGCCTTGAGCCGGGAGCGCTCGGTGTCGGGGAGCTTGCGCGAGATGCCCGTCATCGAGCCCTCGGGCACGTAGACGAGGTAGCGGCCGGGCAGCGAGATCTGCGAGGTCAGGCGCGCGCCCTTGTGGCCGATCGGGTCCTTGGTGACCTGGACGAGCACCGTGTCGCCGGAGGACATCGCGTTCTCGATGCGGCGGGACTGCCCGCCCTCGAGACCGGCGGCGTCCCAGTTGACCTCGCCGGCGTAGAGCACGGCGTTGCGGCCCTTGCCGATGTCGACGAATGCCGCCTCCATCGAGGGCAGGACGTTCTGGACCCGGCCGAGGTAGACGTTGCCCGCCATCGACGCGGTCGTCTCCCGGGAGACGTAGTGCTCGACGAGCACGCCGTCCTCGAGCACGCCGATCTGCGTGCGGTCGCCACGGCCGCGCACGGCCATGACGCGCTCGACGCTCTCGCGGCGGGCCAGGAACTCGGCCTCGGTCATGACCGTGCGACGACGACCGGCCTCGCGACCCTCGCGGCGGCGCTGCTTCTTGGCCTCGAGGCGGGTGGAGCCCTTGACGGCGGTGGGCTCCTCGCGCTGCGAACGGGGCTCGCGCAGGCGGGTCACGGTGCCGGGCGGGTCCTCGTTCTCCCCGTCACCGGAGCCGGCGCCACGGCGGCGACGCCGCCGGCGGCGGCTCGTGCCGCCCTCGCCGTCGTCGTCGGAGTCGGCCGAGGACGCGGGGCCGGAGCCCTTGCCCTCGTCGGAGCCCTCGGCTGCGGCGTCGGATGCCGTGCCGCCCTGGTCGTCGTCGGACGCGGCGCGCCCGCGGCGGCCGCGGCCACCACGGCGCCGGCGGCGCGAGCCACCCTCGCCGTCCTCGCCGGTGCGGTCCTGCGCAGGGCCGTCGTCGTCGGTGCGGTCCTGCGCGGAGCGGTCGTCGGGCGCACCGTCGTCGGACGCGGCGGCGGCGTCGTCCTGAGCGGTCTCGGCGATGTCCGGGACGTCGGCGTTCCGGACGGGCGCGGCGGCCCGGCCGCGCCGGCGGCCGCGGGTGGCCCGGGGAGGCTCGGCGGGCTCGGCGGGCTCCTCGGCGGCGGGCTCGCCGGGCTCCTGCTCGCCCTCGGACCGCTCGACGGGCGAGGTGGGCGCCTGGGCCGGGGAGGTCGCACGGCGGCGGGCCCGGGCGGGCTCGGGAGCCTGGAAGAGCAGGCCGAAGCCCGGCACG
>DATITJ010000463.1:0-2388 GCA_035467935.1 Ornithinibacter sp. | reverse complement strand
TGGGCCTTCACGGTGCCCTTCGTCTGCGGTGCGACCAACCTCGGCGAGGCCCTGCGCCGCATCACCGAGGGCGCGGCGATGATCCGCTCCAAGGGAGAGGCCGGCACCGGGGACGTCTCCAACGCCACGACCCACATGCGTCAGATCCGCCAGGAGCTGCGGCGCCTGCAGAACCTCCCCGAGGACGAGCTGTACGTCGCGGCCAAGGAGCTCCAGGCCCCGATCGAGCTGGTCAAGGAGGTCGCGGCCGCCGGCAGGCTCCCGGTCGTGCTCTTCACCGCGGGCGGCATCGCCACCCCGGCCGACGCGGCGATGATGATGCAGCTCGGCGCCGAGGGCGTGTTCGTCGGCTCCGGCATCTTCAAGTCGGGCAACCCGTCGCAGCGCGCCGAGGCGATCGTCAAGGCCACGACGTTCTTCGACGACCCGGACGTCATCGCCAAGGTGTCACGCGGCCTCGGCGAGGCCATGGTCGGCATCAACGTCGACGAGATCCCGCAGCCGCACCGGCTCGCCGAGCGCGGCTGGTAGCCCGGGGCGGTCCGGTCCGGGCCGGTGACGGGGACCGGGTCAGGTCCCGTCCTCCCCGGTGGGCCCTGCGTCCCGGGACCGCCGGAAGTCCCGCACGGCGGCGTTGATCGTCGGGTAGTTCCGCAGCGGGCCCTCTGGCGCCAGCAGGCCGACCCGGTGCAGTCGACGCACGACGGCCTCGTTGGCGCGCGCGACCGCGACCCGGGCGACGCCGGCGGCCTCGAGCTGCTCCATGAGGTCGGCCAGCCCGTCGAGCGCCGAGGCGTCCAGCCGGCCGATTCCCTCGAAGTCCAGGACGAGCCACTCCTCGCGACCGGGATTGGCCTCCAGGGTGTCGAGCACCCGCGTGCGGAACCGCTCGGTGTTGAGGAAGAACAGCGGGGCGTCGAAGCGGTAGACGAGCAGTCCCGGCTCGGTCCTGGCCCCGGGGTGGGCGTCGACCTCGACCCAGCCGTCGAGCTCGGGCCGGTCGCCCAGGACGGCGTCGTGGGGGCGGGCCATCCGGCCGAGCGCGACGAGGATCGACAGGCTCACCGCGAGCAGCACGCCGACGAGGACGTCGAACACGATCACCCCGAGGGCGGCGACCACCGCCAGGGCCGCCTCCTCCCGGCTGACCCGCCACAGCGCCCGGTAGCCGGCGACGTCGATGATCGCGATGGCCGCCGCGACGATCACCGCGGCCAGGGCGGCTCGCGGGATCTGCCCGAGCACCGGGCTGAGCACGAGCAGGGTCGCGACCACCACGGAGCAGGCGACCAGGGAGACGAGCTGGGTGCGACTGCCCAGTGACGCCGGCACCGCGGTGCGGCTGGCGCTCGAGGAGACCGGGAAGCCCTGGGAGACCCCGGACGACAGGTTGGTCAGCCCGAGGGCGAGGAGCTCGCGGTTGGGGTCGATCCGGTAGCCGTGCCGCGCAGCGATCGAGCGGGCCGTGAGCACGTTGTCGGTGAACCCGACGAGCGCGATCCCGGCTGCGACCGGGAGCAGCCGCACGACGTCGTCGAGGGTCACCGCGGGCAGCCCGGGGGTCGGCAGGCCCTGCGGGATCGCGCCGACGACCGGCACCACCGGCTCCTCGCCGGGGATCAGCCAGACCACGAGGGTGGCCAGCGCGACCGCCACGAGGGCGCCGGGCAGCTGCGGTGCGCGGCGACGCAGGACGAGCACGAGCACGAGCGACATCACGCCCACGGCGAGCGTCGCCGGGTCGACGTCGCCCAGCTCGGTGAGGAGCTCCGCGACCCGGGGGAAGAAGCGGTCCGCCTCGATCGACACCCCGGTGAACGCGGCGATCTGGCTGCTGAGCAGGGTGAGCCCGACACCGGTGATGTAGCCGACGAGGACCGGCTTGGACAGCACCGACGCGATGAACCCGAGCCGGGCCACCGCCCCGAGCACCGCGATCGCCCCCACGAGGAGTGCGAGCCCCGCCATGAGCGCCACGTAACGGGCCGGGTCGCCCCCGGCGATGGCGCCCACCCCGGTCGCCGCGAGGATCGCCGTCCCCGGCTCGGGGCCGACCCCCAGGTGCCGGCTCGTGCCGACCACGGCGTAGACGACGAGCGGGGCGATCACCGCGTAGAAGCCGTACTCCGGCGGCATCCCCGCCAGCTCGGCATAGGCCATCGACTGGGGGATGAGCATCGCGCCGACGGTCAGGCCGGCGACCAGGTCGACGCGCAGCCAGCCTCGTTGGTAGCCGCGCAGCACGGCGATCCCGGGGGCGAGGTCGGCCAACCACTCGCGCGGCGTCAGGCGGGTCACGGTCCGACCGTATCGGGCGACCGAGGGCCGGGACTCAGGTGACCGTGGCGCGGGTGCGGAACCCCTCGCGCTCGAACTCCCGGTCGTCGA
>DATITJ010000462.1:0-8155 GCA_035467935.1 Ornithinibacter sp. | reverse complement strand
CCGCGATGCCGTGTGCGACCTGCTCGATGCCGAGCCGCTCGGTCTGCTGCGCACGACCCGGCTGTTCGCGCGGATCGACGCGGCCGTCGCCACAGCGCTCATCGAGACGTGGCGGCTGAAGTACGAGGTCGGGTTCTGGCGACCGTTCCAGGCCATCGCCGACGGCGCGGCCGACGGCAACCGCCGGACCAGGCCACACCCCTCGACCTGGGTCCCGCTCATCGCCAACCCTGCGTACTCCGACTACACGAGCGGCCACGCGGCTGGGACCGCCCCCTTCGCCGAGGTGCTGCGGCGCACCCTCGGTGATCACACCCCGCTCGTGCTCGAGGTCGGAGGGGTGGAGCGCCGCTACGCCACCCTGAGTGCCCTCGAGCACGACGCCTTCCACGCCCGTATCTGGGGCGGGTTGCACTTCAGGGACGCGATGGACGACGGCTACCTCCTGGGTCACACCACCGCCCGGCAGGTGATGCGCGCGATCCGCTAGGCCCGTCCTGCTCGTCGAAGGTGGAGAACCCTCCGTGCGTCCGTGGGGGCACACGGGGTGTTCCCTCCGCTCGACCCGGTAGGTCAGACGTCCGACAGCCTGGCGATGGTGGCGGCGGCCCGCCGCACCGCGCCGGGGGGGACGTCGGCGACGAGGTCCTCGAGGAAGGCGAACCGGCGTCGCACCGAGCGGTCGGCCGCATGCGTCATCGGTTGGTCGCGCACCCGGTGCCACCAGTCGGCGATGTCGCCCCAGCCCGGCGCGGCCAGCGACCCACCGAACTCCTGGACGGCCAGGCTCGAACAGAGGGTCGCGAAGTTCACCCGCTCGAGGAGCGGCCAGCCGGCGAGGGTTCCCACGAGGACGGCGGCGTCGAAGACGTCCCCGGCGCCCGTGGCGTCGATGGCGTCGACCCGCAGGGCGGGTACCGACGCCTCCTCGCCCGTCGTGGAGTCGATCGCGAGGGCGCCGTCGCGGCCGATGGTGACCACGGCGAGAGGCACGAGGTCGGCGAGCGCGTAGAGCGCGTCGTGGGGGGAGTCCGTGCGCGTGTAGGCCATCGCCTCGACCGCGTTGGGGAGGAACCCGTGGCACCACGACAGCTGGTCCAGGACGGTGGGTGACCACGCGCCGGTCGGGTCCCAGCCGACATCGGCGAAGAGCAGTGCCCCGGCGGCGTGGGCCTGCTCGGCCCAGGCGCGTTCGGGGTGGTCGGCACCGAGGGGTCGGTGGCCGTCCAGGTCGAGGAGCACCGACCGCGTGAGTGGCGTGGCGCCCAGCATGGTCGTGGCGTCCTCGGGTGCGTCGTGTCCGTGGGTGATCATGCTGCGGTCCCCACCGACCGAGACCGAGACGGTGACCGGGGTGTGCCACCCGGGGTAGCGCCGCGACATCGACAGGTCGACGCGCTCCTGCTCCTCCAGCACCCGCCAGCAGAAGTCGCCGTAGTCGTCGTCGCCGAAGGCCGCTCCGAGCGAGGTGCGCAGCCCGAGGCGTGAGGCGGCGACGGCGAGGTTGGCGATCCCCCCGGGGCACGAGCCCATGCCCTCGGCCCACACCTCGGTGCCGGCCGTGGGCATCTCCGGCAGCCCGGTGAACACGATGTCGAGGAAGACCGTGCCCTGCACGAAGACGTCGAGCGCGGGGTCGCTGTCACGACGGACGGGGGCGAGAGGGTCGAAGGTGTGGCGCGGCGGCACGTCGTCATCGTGGACCGCTGCGGGACGGTGCGCAAGGACCCGAGGCACGGCCGGGCGAGCCGCGCCGCGCCCCTCGCGGCCCCCAGGCCGGGTGGATGCCGACCCAGCGACCCCGTTGGTACCGTGGCGCGCGTGAACCCCCCGAACCACGCCCCAGTCGCGCCCCGGGTGCGCACCGCTCGCACGGCCGTCCCGCGGCCCGTGGGCAGGACGCCCTGGTGAGGCTGGCCGTCCTCGGGGGCGGTGGCTTCCGCGTCCCCCTCGTGTACGGCGCGCTGCTGCGTGACCACTCCCCCGGTCGGGTCACCGACGTCGTGCTCCACGACCTGGATGCCGGGCGCCTCGCGGCGGTCGCGCGGGTGCTCGACCAGCTCGGCTCCGAGCACGCGGACCCGCCGCGGGTCGTGGCCACCCAGGACCTCGACGCGGCCCTGCGCGGAGCCGACTTCGTGTTCTCGGCGATCCGGGTCGGCGGGCTGCGTGGCCGCACGAGCGACGAGCGGGTCGCCCTCGACCTCGGCGTCCTCGGCCAGGAGACGACCGGCCCGGGTGGACTGGCCTACGCCCTGCGCACCGTGCCCGTCGCCCTCGACATCGCCGAGCGCACGCGCCGGCTCGCCCCCGACGCGTGGTTCATCAACTTCACCAACCCTGCCGGCATCGTCACCGAGGCGATGCAGACGGTGCTGGGCGACCGTGTCATCGGCATCTGCGACTCACCGATCGCGTTGGCGCGCAGGGCGATCGGCGCGCTGGGCCTCGAGCCGACCGCCACCGAGATCGACTACGTCGGCCTGAACCACCTGGGATGGCTGCGCGCGCTGCGGGTGGGCGGCACCGACCACCTGCCGCGCCTGCTGTCCGACCCGGACGCACTGCTGCGGCTCGAGGAGGGGCGTCTCTTCGGCCCCGACTGGCTGCACACCCTCGGCGCACTGCCGAACGAGTACCTCTACTACTACTACTTCACCCACGAGGCCGTCGCCTCGATCCTCGAGGCGCCCCAGACCCGAGGGGAGTTCCTCCTCGACCAGCAGGCAGCGTTCTACGACACCGTCGCCCGTGAGCCGGAACGGGCCGCCGCCGAGTGGCGTCGGGTGCGCGAGCAGCGCGACGCCACCTACATGCGCGAGGCCAGGGCCGAGGGCGAGCAGCGCGACGAGGCCGACGTCGCGGGCGGGGGCTACGAGGGCGTGGCGCTGTCGATCATGGCCGCGATCAGCCGCGGTGAGGCGGCGACGATGATCCTGGGCATCCGCAACGGCGACGCCGTTCCCGGCCTGCCGGCCGACGCGGTCGTCGAGATCCCCTGCACGGTCGACCGCGAGGGCCCCCACGCGGCGTCGCTGCCGCCGGTGCAGGGCCACATGCTCGGTCTGATGCAGCAGGTCAAGGCCGTCGAGCGATCCGTCATCGAGGCCGTGGTCACCGGCTCCGCGGATGCCGCGCTGCGCGCCTTCGCGCTGCATCCGCTCGTCGACTCGGTGTCGACCGCCCGTCGGCTCCTCGCGGGCTACCGCGCCGCCTCGCCCGAGGTCGACGCCCTGCTGTCCTGACGCCCTCGACGAGGTCAGGGGGTCGTGGCGTCCGCTCCCCGGATGCGGCGCTCGTCGGACACCCACATCCCGAGCAACCCGGCGAAGTGCGCCTCGAAGCGGTTCCACTCGTGGGGCGGGTACGTCTGCTGGATCGTGGAGTGCAGCAGGCTGGCGAAGTCGGGCCCGTCGATCCACTCGAGCACCATCTCGTCGACGTGCGGCAGGGACGACTCGCAGAACGCGCGGTACCGCTCGGTCTCGAAGTAGTCGTCCGCGAGGGCCTGGTAGGCCGCGAGCTTGCCCTGGTAGTCGAGCGCGTCGTCGTCGGCCACGGCGAACCACGGCCCCGTGTCGACCTGCGAGCGCGGTGTGCGGCCGGTCACGACGCAGTAGGCCGTCCACCGGAGCAAGGCCTTCATCGCCCACGGGAAGTAGTAGTGCAGCGAGGTGACGGCGACGTCCGGGCACGCGTTGGCGTAGTCGATCGGGTAGACGACGCCGTCCTTGACGAGCATCTCGCAGGAGTTGAACTCCCACCGGAAGAAGGCGTTCACGGTCTGCGAGATCGTCGTCGTCTCGCGCCCGACCTCCTCGGACAGGAAGCCGTGCGCCACGGCATACCGCTCGTGCATCGGCTCCTCGGGGCGGAACTTCATGACCATCGTCTCCGGGCCGATCGTCAGCGAGCGCGCGAAGTGCTCGTAGTCGGGCACCGACGCCTGCAGGTGCATGAGCATCTCGCCGGAGTCGTCATAGGACCGGTGCAGCTCGGCCCGGTCCCTGACCTGCGAGACGCCCCGCCACCCACCCCCGTCGAAGGGCTTCATGAACAGGGGGTAGCCCAGCGGCTCGGCGACCTGCTCGAGGTCGAAGGACCGGTTGTAGCGCGCCGAGGTGTAGGCCCAGCGCGCGTTGTCGACGGGGTGCTTGTAGGGCACGAGCACGGTCTCGGGCACGTTCATCCCCAGCCGCATCATCGCGCAGTAGGCCGAGTGCTTCTCCATCGACTGGAACGTGAAGGGGCTGTTGAGCAGGTAGACGTCGTCCATCAGCGCGACCTTCTTCAGCCACTCGCGCGGGTGGTAGTACCAGTGCGCGAGGCGGTCGATGACGAGCTCGTGGCGGGCCGTGTCGCGCAGGTTGAACGGCTCGATCGTCATCCGCTCGGTCGTCACCGTGTGCTGTCTGCCGTCCGCGGTGGTGAGCACCCCCAGCCGTCGCGCCAACGCCTCGAACGCCGTGGGCCAGTCCTCCTCGGCGCCGAGCAGCAGTCCGACGAGGTGGTCGGTCCTGGGGGCCATGCGGTCTCCTTGCGTCGGTCGTACGGGTCCGTGGGTCGGTGCGGTCGGCGCAGTCGGTGCTGGCGGGGCGGGCGGTCAGACGAACCGGGGCAGGTGGTGGGCCAGCTGGCGGTGCCACCACGGCCAGTCGTGCGCGCTGTCGTGCCCCCACACGTCGAGCTCGTGGCGGATTCCCCTGCGCGACAGCAGGTCCGCGAAGGCCCGGGTCGCCTGCAGCGACCGGGTCGGGGACTCCTCGAACGGGCCCTGCCCGACGACGAGCAGGAGGGACACCCGCGACCGCACCCAGTCGAGGTGGTCGCCCTCCATGTTGGCGACGTATGCCGTGGGGTTGGCGAAGTACGTCGCGTCACCGACCTCCCCCCAGCCGTTCCACGTCGTCGGGTCGTAGTTGCCGGACATCCCGATGGCCAGGGGTGCGACGTCGGCCCGCTGCAGGGTGAGGTGCACCGCGTGGTAGGCACCGAGCGACACGCCCGCGGTGATGACCTGCTGGTCCCCGCCCGTCTGGTCCAGCACCCAGGGCAGGACGGCCTGCGACAGCCACGCGGAGTACGTGCCCGCCCGCCGGGCCCGCTCCTCGGTGGGGACGTCGTTGGCCGACCACGACCAGGCGTCGAGGCTGTCGACGCAGAACAGGCTCACCCGGCCCGCGTCGACCAGCCAGCGCACGGCGTCCAGCATGCCGTGGCGCTCGGCGTCGTGGGCGGTGCCGGCCTCCGACGGGAAGAGCAGCACGGGTCGTCCCCAGGAGCCGTGCCGCACGACCTCGAGGGTCTCGTCGTGCCCCGGCACCGGAAGCCGCACCGAGGAGGTCTCCATGCGAACCCACCCTTGCCGGTCGGCCCCTCCCCCGCAACCACGGGCGGGTGCCCTCAGCCCCCGTGGTCCCAGACCCGCCGCAGCACGTCGGTGAGGCACGGGTCGAGGGCGTCGCGCCACGCGGTGTAGTTGTGCAGGTCGGCGACCTCCGTGAGCGTCACGTCGTGCCCGGCCCGGTGCAGGGCGGTCGCCATGTCGCGGTTGTTGGCCGCGTTGTCCTCGAGTGCACCGCAGGTCATCCCGACGACCAGGGGCTGCTCGGCGTGGCGCATGTCGAGCACCGACTGCACGAGCCGCGAGATCCGCCCGAAGTAGCGGTGGCCGCTCTCGGCGTCGTCGTGCCGCACCTGGAAGAACGACCCCGACTGCGCGAACACCCCGCCGACCCGGGGCGCCGCGAGCAGACCGAGCAGCAGCGCCGTCAGCCCACCCAGGCTGGCACCGGCGACGACGACCCGGCCGCGCACGGCATACCGCGCCTCGAGCCCGTCGAGCCCGGCGGCCGCGATCGTGCGGAGGTACTGCGGCGACCCCGAGTACCACGCGTCGCGGATCACGGGATGCGCCAGGGCGACCCGGTGCGGCGGCAGGTGCCCGGCCGCGACGAGCGCACCGCTGTATGCCGTGACCGCGGCGAGCTGGTCGTACTCCGGCCCGTCGTGCACGAGCAGGAGCGGTGCCGGGTCCTCGTCGGCCAGGTCGGCCGGGGTCCAGACCGTGACGGGCACCTCGTGGGTGGTCTCGCCGCTGAGGGTGTGCGGGTCGAGGCGGCCCGGGACGGCCGGCGCGCCGAGCCACCAGGGGGGCGCGTAGCCGGGCATCTCCGTGACCGAGCGGTCCCCGAAGGCCGTGCGCACGGTGACGGGGTTCCCGGGGTCGGTGACGACCTCGATGTCGTCGCCGCGCTCGACGGCGAAGCGGTACTCGACGCGCTGGAGCGCGGGGCGCGGCACGTCGAGCACCCAGCCGCCGCGATCGGCGTCGCGGCGGAACTCCCTCCCTCCGGGCACGGCCCGGTCGCACTGGAGCACGACGCCGGTCACGCCCGCATCGGCCGGGGTGAAGCGGAAGCGGACGTGGTCGCCGAGGAGCTGGGCCGGCACCGGGTCAGAAGAGCGCGCTCATCAGGGCCGTGCGGCCCTTGCGCACCCGCTCGTCGTGGTTCCCCACGACGTTGAACAGGTCGAGGAGGTGGGTGCGGGCGAGGTCGCGGTCGTCGCCGCTCGAGGACCGCACGAGGTCGAGCAGCCGGATGAAGGCGTCCTCGACGTGGCCACCGAGCACGTCGAGGTCGGCGACCACGCAGGCGGCGGCGACGTCGTCGGGGTCGGCGGCGGCGGCGGCCCGCGCGGCGGCGAGGTCGACGCCCTGGGTGCGCTCCATGAGGCGCACCTGTGCGAGCCCGAGCTCGGCGTCGCGGTCCTTCGGGTTCTCGGCGAGGGCCTGCTCGTAGGCCGACGCGGCCACGGCGAGGTCACCGCGCTCGATCGCGTCGTAGGCGGCCTGGTGCAGCGGCGGGAGCTCGTCGGACTCCTCGGCGCCGGCCACGGGCTCGAGGTCGACGCGCCCGGTGACGCCGTTCTGGACCGCGGCCTGGAGCAGCTGGTCGATGACCGCCGCCACCTCGGCCTCGGGCTGCAGGCCGGGGAAGAGCGGCACCGGCTGCCCCTGGAGCAGGCCGAAGGTCGCGGGCACCGTCGGCTGGCCGAAGGCCTGCACGAGCAGGGGCTGGAAGGCCTGGAGCAGCTCGGGCGAGGCCGCCAGGTCGGCGGTGAGCACGAGCACCCGTCCTTCCAGGCGCGCTGCGACCCGGGTGACGGTGTCGACGAGCTCGCGGGTCTGGGGGTACTCCGACGACCACAGCACGAGCACCCCCGCCACCTGGAGGGTGCGGGTCAGGGCCTGCTGGAGGTTGGTCGCGTCCACCTCGACGACGAGCCCGCCCGGCACGGCCGGGGCGGCGGCGGCGGCACCGGCAGCCGAGCCCGGCCCAGCTGCGCCCGGCATCCCCCTGCCGGCGGTGACGGAGGTCGGGCTCGTCAGGCCGGCGACGGAGGACAGGTCGACGGCGCCGCGGGTGCCCGCGGGAGGGGTGGTCTCGCTCATGGTCCCGATTCTGTCAAAGCCGGTGCGGTCCGCGGGTCAGCGGGCCTTCCCGGAGGTGAGGAGCTCGGTGGCACCGATGACCTGGGCCGGGCCCGTGGTCGGGACGACCATGACGAACGGCTCGAGGTTGCTCAGCGTGAACGACGTCGTCGCCGTCTTCTTCCCGGTGACCTTGGCGTACTCCGCGGGGAGCACGACCTCCTTGGCGGCGGCGTTGAGCGAGACGGTGTCGGTGCGGCGCATCAGGCCGAACGTCACGGCACCGCCGTCGGCGAGGCGGAACGTCACGGCCTCGTCGAGCACGGGCTGGTGCACCTGCGTCAGGCTCGCCAGCGTGCCGAGCGCCTTGGTCTGGGCGGCCGCACTCGTGCGCAGGGCCGTCGCGAACGGGTCGTCCAGGGCCACGACCTTGGTCGCCTTGGGCTTCGGCGTCGCCAGGGCGCCGGCGTAGGCCGCGACGGCGTCCTTCGGTGCGGAGGCGAGGTCGTTCGTCGCGGCGATGTCGAGCAGGGGGGCGCCCTGGTCTCCGTCGCCCAGGGCGGGGAGCGTCGCGCCGGCGAACATCGGCACGCTCGCGGTGATGCGGAACGGCTCGGCGGGCGCCTCGGAGAGCATGACGTGGAGGAACTGGGTGCTGGTCTTCTCGTCCAGCGTCGTCGCGAGGATGGCACGCGGCCAGTCCCGGCCCTGCGACTGCGC
>DATITJ010000461.1:0-1792 GCA_035467935.1 Ornithinibacter sp. | reverse complement strand
TGCGGTGCTGCCCCATCCCGATGGTCGCCGTGAGCCCGTTGCACAGGCACGTGCGACCCACGGTGTCCTCGGCCGCGCCGCCCTTCTTCACGTACATGTGCACCGGCTCGGCCGCGCAGCGGAAGCCCACCGTGCCGTCGGTGCGCTCGTAGGGCTGTCGCAGGTAGGACAGGTCGCACAGCCGCGCGCGGGCCCCGTACACCTCGGGCTGGCTAGCGGTGCCCTCGAGGGTCGTGACCTTGAAGGGGAAGCCGGTCGGGCTGGCCCGGGGGTCGTTGCGCACCGTCAGGGTGACGGACCGCAGTGCGTCGAGCACCGGGCCGCGCACGGCATCGGTGATGCCGGAGTCGAGCGAGAGCGCGAAGAGCGTGCCGACCTGCACGCCGACCGCCCCGGCAGCAACGGCCGCGGCGACCCGGTCGGGGGTGCCGTAGGCCCCGGCCATCCAGAACGGCAGGCCGATCGCGGCCATCTTCGTCAGGTCGGCCTCGTCGCGGGGGCCGTAGACCGGCTCGCCGTGCTCGTCGAGCTGCATTCGCCCGCGCGGCGGCGCGGAGTGCCCACCGGCCGGGGGTCGCTCGACGACGAACCCGTCCGGGCGGATCTCGGGGTCGCGGTGGAGGTAGGACGCGAGCTGGTCGAGCGAGACGATCGCGAGGAAGTCGGGGCGCGTGAGCGGCGGCAGGTCGGCGCCGAGGAGGGCGACCGGG
The DNA here is from genome assembly GCA_035467935.1 of Ornithinibacter sp. GTDB lineage: Bacteria > Actinomycetota > Actinomycetes > Actinomycetales > Dermatophilaceae > Fodinibacter. The sequence goes on along the minus strand of DATITJ010000461.1, from coordinate 1,082 downwards.
TCGACCTCGACGTGCCGCTGGACGGTGCCGCCGGCCACGTCGACGGGGATCCGGCCGACCTCCCCCGCCGCGAGCGAGCGGAGCAGCTGGGGCACCTCGCGAGGGATGCCGGCGCCCATGAGCACGTAGTCGACGCCGGCGAGCATCGCGCCGAGGACGGCCGTGGGGGTCGCCATCTGGATCTTCTCGAGGCAGTTGACGCCGACGACGCCGTCGTGGCCCTCGCGGGCCAGCCAGACCTCGGCGAAGTTGCCGACGACGGCCAGCTCCTGTCCCGCTCGGGAGGTGCTCAGGGTCAGCTTGGGGACCGGGGCGTAGGGGGTCGTGTCGTCGCGGCCGCCCTCGACGAAGTAGCGCGCGAGCACCCGCTCGGCCGTCGCGGGGCTGGGGAAGTGGGCCAGGGCGCGGCGGTAGTGGCCGCCCGGGTCGCCGTCCTGGAGGCGGCGGGCGAGCACGGCATCCATCGCGGTGCCCGAGACGACGCCGAGATGGCCGGCCCGCGAGACCTCGCGCGCCAGGTGCCAGCCGGACACCGCGACGCCCATGCCGCCCTGGATGAGAGCGGGCCGGGCGCGCTGGGGGCCGTCGGCGCTCCCGGCGCTCCCGGCGCCGCCGGCGTGCTCGCGGAGGTCGGCGGGACCGGGCGCGGGGGGGACGGTCTCGGTCAGGTCAGCGGCCATGGGTGTCACCTTCGTCGTGAGGAAACCTACGGTGGCGTAGGTTTCGCTACCGTAAGTTACGGTAGCGAAGGTTGACGGCGCTGTCACACCGCCCCCAGCAAGGCACTCAGCAAACGCATCGCCCTCGCGCCGCGTCGGGTGCTCAGGTGGTGGTCCGGGGAGCCGTTCGAGCACCCGACCCCGATGTGCGGCGGGTCAGCGGGCGCGGGTCAGGCGCACCGGGTCGCCGGGGCGCAGCTGGGCCGCGCGGTCGCAGGCGAGTGCCGTGAGCACGGCGACCACGGGGTAGCCCCCGGTCACGGGGTGGTCGGCGAGGAGGACGACGGGCTCTCCCCCGGGCGGCACCTGCACGGCACCGCGGACGATGCCCTCGCTGGGCAGCTCGACGTCGCGCCAGGCCCC
>DATITJ010000460.1:0-2566 GCA_035467935.1 Ornithinibacter sp. | reverse complement strand
GGGGCGGGGCTCGCCGCGGCGGGGCTCGCCGAGGCTGCAGCCGCAGCGGTGGGGGCCGACGCGGCCGGGGCCGGGGCGGCTGGGGCGGCTGGAGCCTGGGTCGCCGGGGCGGCCTTGGCGGGGGCCTTCTTTGCGGCGGGGGCCGCAGCCTGGGGGGCGTCGTCGGGGAACTTCTCGTGGTACCGACGCACCACCGGGAGCTCGATCGTCGAGCTGGCGCTCTTGACGTACTCACCCATGCCATTGAGGCGCTCGAGGAGGACCTTGCTGGTCACTCCGAGCTCCTTGGCCAGTGCGCTCACACGGACTTTAGACACATCTCTCCTGTCCAGGTCCGTGCTCTCTGCGCGGACCGTCGTTACATCTGGGGGGTGCTCATCGCTGAGTACTCATCGGGTGCTCATCAGCGTCAAACCCGCTTTCGGTTCTTGCTCTCGGACGGTGGCTCCTGCGTGTGGGCCCTGACCCAGTCGTCGACCGTGGTGTGGTCGAGCTGCGTGCTGCTGCGCAGCGCGCGCCCGAACGCCCGGCGGCGGACGGCGAGGTCGAGGCACGAGACGACCGGGTGCAGCCAAGCGCCACGCCCCGGACGACGGCGCTCGGGATCCGGCACGACGACCATGAGGCCGTCCGCTCCGGGCCCGAGGACCACTCGTAGGAGTGCCGACCGGCTATCCGTCCCACGGCACCCGATGCAGGTGCGCACAGGGTGCCCGGTCCGGAGTCCAGTCCGATCGGTCCCCACCAGTCTACCGCCTACCCGCGGTCGGGCGCGTCACCGGTGCGCGGCGTCGCCGCACCCGACCCCTCGGTGTCGGGGCGGATGTCGATGCGCCAGCCCGTGAGCTTGGCGGCCAGGCGGGCGTTCTGGCCCTCGCGGCCGATGGCGAGCGAGAGCTGGTAGTCCGGCACGATGACGCGGGCGGCCCGCAGCTGGCGGTCGACGATCTCCACGGACGTGACCCGCGCCGGCGACAGTGCCGCGGCGATGAAGGCCGCGGGGTCCTCGGCGTAGTCGACGATGTCGATCTTCTCGTCGTGCAGCTCGCTCATCACGGCGCGCACGCGGGCACCCATGGGGCCGATGCAGGCACCCTTGGCGTTGAGGCCCGGCACGCCGGAGTGGACGGCGATCTTGGTGCGGTGTCCGGCCTCGCGGGCGAGCGCCGCGATCTCGACACTGCCGTCGGCGATCTCGGGCACCTCGAGCGCGAACAGCTTCTTCACGAGGTTGGGGTGCGTGCGCGACAAGCCGATCTGCGGGCCCCGCATGCCGCGCTTGACCGACACGACGAAGCAGCGCAGGCGCTGCCCGTGGACGTAGGTCTCGCCCGGCACCTGCTCGGCGAGCGGGAGGATGCCCTCCACCGTGCCGAAGTCGACGGTGACGTGCCGCGGGTCGGGGCTCTGTTGGATGATGCCGGCGACGATGTCGCCCTCGCGGCCGCGGAAGTCGCCGAGGATCGCCTCGTCCTCGATGTCGCGCAGCCGCTGCACGATCACCTGCCGGGCGGTCGCGGCGGCGACGCGGCCGAAGCCGGTGGGGGTGTCCTCGAACTCGGGCCCGAGCTCGCGCCGCGGACGGGCGGGGTTGCCCTCCTCGTCGACCTCGTCCTCGGCCGTGGGGATCTCGTGCTCCTCGCGCGCCCAGATCACGACGTGGCCGGTCTTGCGGTCGAGCTCGGCGCGGGCGTGGCGAGCGTGCCCGTCGGTGCGCTGGTAGGCGAGGAGCAGGGCCTGCTCGATCGCCGGGACGAGGACGTCGAGGGAGATCCCCCGCTCCCGCTCGAGGGCGCGCAGGGCGGCCAGGTCGATGTCCACGGTTCAGCTCTCCTTGGTCTCGTCGTGGCGGGCGAACTCGACCTGCACCACGGCCCGCTCGACACCGGCGTACGACAGCGTCTCGGAACGGGCGGGGGTCGACTTCGTGGCGGGCACCCCGAGAGTCACGTCCGTCGCGGACGCGGACGTCACGCGACCGGTGACGTCGACTCCCTCGTGGTGCACGGTCAGCAGGCGCCCGACGTTGCGCCGGAAGTGGCGCGGGTCGGTGAGGGGGCGCCCGACACCGGGCGAGGAGACCTCGAGGGTGTACGGCTGCTCGCCCATGGCGTCGGAGGTGTCGAGGGCCTCGCTGAGCAGGTGGGTCGCGTCGGCGACCTCGTCGAGGGTGAGGGGCTCGGTCGGCTCGGTGACGACGTCGACATCACCGAGGTCGCGGTCGACGAGGACCTTGACGACGCGCCGGCGCCCGGCCGGGGTGATGGTGACGTCCTCGAGCACGAGGCCGGCGGGCGCGAGGGCCCGGTGCAGGTCGGGTCGGATGCTCTCCGCGGTCGTCATCTGGTCCCTCCCTCTCTGCAGTTTGTCGTCGGCGGTGCACGCCGCCTCCACTCTAGGACACCACGGGAGCGGCCCCTCACCACGTGCGAGGATGCTCGCCATGGTCGACGGGGCACGGGCGCAGGTGGCCCGTCGTTCGCTCCTCTGCGCCGCCGCGTCGGCCGTCGTGCTACCGACGAGCGCATGCGGCATCCGGCTCGAGGACGACGCCCAGAGGGTGCCG
>DATITJ010000459.1:0-7687 GCA_035467935.1 Ornithinibacter sp. | reverse complement strand
GACGCCGCCGGGCAGGCGCCGGCGGCGCGCGTCCCGGCACCGGCGCCGCCGCGCGGTGGCCTCATCGACGCCGTGCCGTGGCGTCGGGGCGAGAGCACCCCGGGCGACGCCCCGGCCCCGCTGCCGGCGACCGCGGCGATGCCGGTGGCCCCGTCACCGCCGCCGCCGCCGGTGGTCCCGGGTGAGGCCGGGGCCGACCACGAGGCCGAGCCCGACCACGAGGCCGAGCCCGACCACGAGCAGGGGCCACGGCCCGTAGAGCCGTCTGCTCACGAGGTGCCGCCCTCGCCGCCCGTCGAGGCGGCCCCGCCGGCGGAGCAGGCCGCCCCCGACGTCACGACCGACCGCGGCTCGCTGCACCGCACCGACGACGACCTCGACCGCCCGGTCGTGCTCGCGGTGGTGTGCCCCGCCGGCCACCCCTCGCCGCCGCACGCCGGGCGGTGCCGCACGTGCGAGCGCGAGATCCCGCCGCAGCAGCCCTTCCAGACGCCGCGCCCGCCGCTCGGTGTGCTGCGGATCTCCACCGGTGGCGTCGTGCCCCTCGACCGCGGGGTGCTGCTGGGCCGCGCCCCCCGCGTCAACGAGGAGCTCCCCGCCAACCAGCGCCCGCACCTGGTGCGCGTCGGTGGGGTCGACCGCGACATCTCACGCAACCACGCCGAGGTCGTGCTCGAGGGGTGGCACGTGCTCGTGCGCGACCTCGGGTCGGCCAACGGCACGACCGTGGCCCTCCCCGGTCAGGAGCCGGTGCGGCTGCGGCCCACGGAGGACCAGGGCATCGAGCCCGGCGCGGTCATCACCCTGGCCGACGAGGTCTCCCTGACCTACGAGGTCGAGGCGTGAGCGCGGCCGACGCGCCCCGGATCCCCGGGCTGGAGGTGGTGCACCCGCTCGGCTCGGGCGGCTACGCCGACGTCTACCTCTACGAGCAGCAGCAGCCGCGGATGCCGGTCGCGGTGAAGGTGCTCAAACGCGAGGGGCTGACCGCCGCCATCCGCCGCCAGTTCGTCGACGAGGCCGACACCATGGCCCGGCTGGCCGACCACCCGTACATCGTCCAGGTGTTCCGTTCCGAGCAGACCGCCGACGGTGGTGCCTACCTCGTCATGAAGTACTACCCGCCACCGAACCTGGCGGTGCGGTCGCGGGCCGAGCGGATGACCGTCGAGGAGGTGCTGAGCACCGGCATCCAGCTCGCGAGCGCGGTCGAGACGGCGCACCGGGCGGGGATCATCCACCGCGACATCAAGCCGGCCAACGTGCTCGTCAGCCAGTACGGCCAGCCGGGGCTCACCGACTTCGGCATCGCCGGTCGTGGCGGGCACGACGACGACCCCGACGAGGACGTGGGCGTCTCGGTGCCCTGGTCGCCGCCCGAGGTCCTCTACGGCCAGTCCAACGGCGACTCGCGCAGCGACGTCTACTCGCTCGCCGCGACCCTGTGGCACCTCCTCGTGGGGCGCTCGCCGTTCGAGCAGCCCGGTGGCGACAACTCGGCATACGCCCTCATGCCCCGCATCCGGGCGGTCCCGGTGCCGCCGACGGGCCGGGCCGACGTGCCCGTCTCGCTCGAGCGGCTCCTCGCGCACGCGATGGCGAAGAAGCCCGAGAACCGGCCGCAGACCGCCCTCGAGCTGGCCCGCGGGCTGCAGTCGGTGGAGCAGGAGCAGCGGCTGCCGCGCACGCCCGTCGTCGTGCTCGACGAGGAGGGCAACACCGCGGTCAGCGCGCTGCCGGCCACCGGGCCGTCGCACGACAGCGACCGCACCAGCGTGCGGGCCCCGTTGTCGGTGCCGCAGCCCGCAGCGGCGCCCGCCCCCGTCCCGGCCGCACTCGCCGACGACGAGGAGGAGCCCGCGACGATCAGCGGCGGGGTCATCCTCGCCGTCATCGGCGTGCTCGTCGCCGGCCTCCTCGGCGCCATGGTGTGGGCCCTGGGCCGCGACGACACGGCGCAGGCCCAGCCGTCGTCGTCGGTGCGCTCGCAGACCGCGGCGCCCAGCCGTGCGGTCGACTACCCCGAGCAGCCGGCCATCGACGCTCGAGCGGGTGCCGGGTCGGTGACGTTCACGTGGAACTACGCGGGCGTCGAGGAGGGCGACTTCTTCCAGCTGCGCGTCGCCGACGGCGAGGCGGCCGTCGTCGACCAGGAGGTCACGACGGTGGAGGGGACACCGGCGCACACCGTCGAGGCGCCGAACGGCGAGCTCGTCTGCGCCCAGGTCGCCGTCTCCCGCAAGTCGGGGCTCACCTCGCCGCGGTCCGCGATCCGCTGCCTGACCGCCGGCTGAGCCGGCACCGACGAAAGGGGAGGGGCCACCATGGGAGCAACCGTCGAGTTCTGCGGCGAGGAGTTCACGGCGAGCGAGAAGGTGCCGCTGACGATCGGCCGCGTCGCCGACGTCGAGATCGACGACAACCCCTACCTGCACCGGGTCTTCCTCCAGGTGCACCGCGAGCACGACCTCTGGTGGCTGTCGAACGTCGGGTCCACCCTCACCGCGACCGTCGCCGACAAGCAGGGCCTGTTCCAGGCCTGGCTCTCCCCCGGCGCCCGCATCCCCCTCGCGCTCGAGGGCTTCACGGTGTGGTTCACGGCGGGCCCGACCACCTACGACTTCGACATCCTCCTCACCGACACCCCCTTCGTGTCGGTCGAGACCGCCGCCGAGCTCGAGGCGCAGGAGGCCGGCGCGCAGACCACGGTCGGCCGCGTGTCGATGAGCCCTGACCAGAAGCTCCTCGTCGTGGCGCTGTGCGAGGGGTTCCTGCGCAGCTCGTATGCCGGTCAGGGACAGATCCCGTCGTCGGCCCTGGCCGCCGAGCGCCTGGGCTGGACCGTCACCAAGTTCAACCGCAAGCTCGACAACGTCTGCCAGAAGCTCGCCGACGCCGGCACCCGCGGCCTGCACGGGGGTCCCGGCAGGCTCGCGAGCAACCGCAAGACCCGCCTCGTCGAGCACGCGCTCGCCACGCGGATGGTCACCGAGTCCGACCTCGCGCTGCTGGGCTGACGGGGGAGACCAGCAGGGCCGAAGCCCGCGGGCCCGCCGCCCGTGACCCGCGCGCCACGACCCGGGGAGCGCTCCCCGGCGCAACCGTGCCTCCCGGGGCGTGGGCGCGGTTAGGGTGGGCGCGTCGGTCGGGGAGAAGGACCGGCACTCCGTGCGTCCTTCAAGGGGGGGGCGTTCTCGTGCGTTGGGGATGGTGAGGGTGGCAGGTCGGGGTCCGGCGCGTCGGTCGGCGCGGGGTGCGGCGCGCCGTCGCACCGCCAGCACGCTCGCGGTGGTGCTCGTCGCCTCGGGGCTCGGCTACGTCGCCGTCGCCAGCCAGGGCACCACGGTGCACGAGGCCGCGCTCAACGACGCCGGCGTCTGGGTCAGCTCCGACGCCCAGGCGAAGTTCGCCCGCGCCAACGTGCCCATCGGCCAGCTCGACACCGGCGTCGCCACGAGCGTCACGGCCGGCAGCGGCCTCGACGTGCTCCAGGACGGTGCGGCCGTCGTGGGCGTCGGCACCGGCGCCGGCCAGCTCTTCCCCATCGACCCCCGCACGTCCACCGCGGGCGACCCGGCCGCGAGCCTGGTGACCCAGTCACCCACCCCGGACCGGTTCACCCCGTCACCGGTCGACCTGCGCGGCGGCACGATCGCCCTGCTCGACCGCGAGAGTGGCAAGGTCTGGGCCCAGCGCGTCGACTCCCGCGCCGGCATCACCGGCGGTCTCGGGGAGCTCTCGGCGGCGGCCGAGCCGGTCGCCGAGGTCGGCAAGGACGCCGCGATCGCCGTCGACACCACCGGCACCGTGCACGCCGTCTCGGGCGCCACCGGCGCGGTCACCTCGATCCCCGTCGTCGCCGGGACGCTCGGCGCCCCCGTCGTCGTGCCGACCGCGCTGCGCTCACCGTCCCCCGACATCACTGCGGTCGGCTCGACCTGGGTCGCCTACGACGCCGCCACGGACACGGTGCACACGGCATCCGTGCCCGACGGGTTCGATGCGCAGGTGACCACCCCCGGCGGGTCCCGGCAGGCCGCGCTCCAGCAGCCCGGGCCGGATGCCGACACCGTCGCCGTCGCCGGCCCCGACCGCACCGCGCTCGTGCCCCTCGACGGCGGGATCTCGCCCGGCGGGGTGCGTGTCGAGGAGCGGGTGGGCCGCGTGCCGGGCGCCGCGCTCGTCACCCGGCCGGTCGTGCTCGGTGGCTGCCTGCACGCCGCGTGGGCCGAGGCGGGTCAGGTCTTCTACGGCGCCAACTGCGGGCGCAGCGGCGACGAGCCCACCGCGACCCTGCCCGCCGAGGGCGAGGGGGAGACCCGCGACGGCGTGGCCTTCCGCGTCAACCGTGGCCTCGTCGTGCTCAACGACCTCGACAACGGCGGCGTCTGGGACCTCGACGACAAGCCGACGAAGATCGACAACTGGGACGCCCTCGTCCCCCCGACGCGCGCCGACGACGAGAACCAGAAGAAGGACGAGAACCTCGTCGACGAGGCGAGCCTCAACCAGCCGCCGAAGGCCCAGCCCGACACCCTGTCGGTGCGCCCCGGCCGCACGAGCAAGCTCCACGTGCTCGACAACGACACCGACGTCGCCGGCTCGGTGCTCTCGATCGACCAGGCCGACGTCTCCCGCCCCACCCTCGACGGCGTCTCGGCGACCGTGTCCGCCGACGGCCAGGCCATCGACGTCTCGGTGCCCGAGGAGTCCGCGAACCAGGCGTTCACGTTCGACTACGCCGTCAACAACGGCAAGGTCAAGGGCAAGGGCACCGCGAAGGTCACGGTGCGGATCGTGCCCGACTCGGTGAACGGCCCGCCGAGGCTGCGCCAGGGAGGCGCCGCACTGGCGAAGACGGAGTACCCGGTCATCGCCGGCAAGCGCCTGTCGGTGCCGGTGCTCGCCGACTGGCGCGACCCCGAGAGCGACGTCCTCGCCGCGCGCGCCGACACCGAGGGCGGGGTCGTCGACGGCCAGGGGCGCGTCACCCTCACCGCCCCCACCGAGGTCGGCAAGCAGGCCGTCGCCTACCTCGTCACCGACGGCCGAGGCGGCACGACGGAGGGTTCGGTCACCGCCCGGGTCATCGGCACCACCGACAGCAGGTTCGTCGCCCCGAGGACGCAGCCGGATGCCGTGCGCGGCGTCATCGGCAAGCCCCTGCAGATCGAGCCCCTCGGCAACGACATCGCCGGCGCCGACCCCGGCGAGCCGGATGCCGTGCTCCGCCTGCGCTCCGAGGTGCGCCCGGTGGGTCCGCTCGAGGTCGACACCGACCTCGCGACCGGGCAGGTCACCGTCACCGGCAGCGCGCCCGGCACCTACGAGCTCACCTACTCCGCGCAGACCGGCGCGGGCGCGTCCCCCGGGCGGGTGCGCGTCGACCTCGTCGTCCCGCCCGAGGGGGCACCCCCGGTCGCCGTGCCCGACACCGCGACCCTGCACGACCAGTCGCCGGTCATGGTCGACGTGCTGGCCAACGACTACAGCCCGCGCGGCGACGTGCTCGTCACGGCATCCGTGGAGTCCACCGGCGACAACTCCTGGATCGAGCCGTCGATCTACCAGGGGCGGTGGGTGCGCATCGAGGCCGGTACGCCCTCGGAGCTCGGCGCGTCCGGGGGTCGCCGCGGCGTCGTGCGCTACACCGTGAGCGACGGCACGCAGCGCACGAGCGGGCAGGTCTCGGTGCTGCAGCAGGGGCCGCTCGACGACGCGGTCCCGCTCGTGCAGGACGACACCGCCACCGTGCGCGAGGGCGACACCGTGTCGGTCCCGGTGCTCGACAACGACACCATGGCCGACGGCATCCCGCTGCAGGTGGATCCCGCGAGCGTCAAGGTCATCAGCAAGGGCGACGCCCAGCGCGCCTTCGCCTCGGGGAACGTCATCCGCTACGTGCCCGAGGCCCGCACCTTGACGACCGAGAAGTTCGTGACCATCGAGTACGCCGCGTACGCCGACGGGATGAAGGACCGGGCCCAGTCGGCGCGGGTGCGCGTGCAGGTCACGCCCCTCCCGAACGCCCAGCGGGTCAACCAGGCCCCGGTGGCCCGCAGCTTCACCGCCACGGTCACCGCCGGCGACCCCATCACCATGACGGTGCCGACCTTCGGCGTCGACGCCGACGGCGACAGCGTGTCGGTGACCGGCATCGTCGGGTCCGACGGTGGCTCGGTCGACCTCACCCACGGCCGGGTCGTGGCGATCGGGCCCTCGACGATCCGCTACGAGGCCTACCCCCTCGCCGCCGGCACCGAGGTGATCAGCTACGAGGTCCAGGACCGGTTCGGCACTCGCAGCCGCGCCTTCGTGCGCGTCGGCGTCGTGCAGCCCGGTGACCCGCAGCCGCCGGTCGCGGTCGACGACGAGGTGTTCGCCGCGCCGGGCAAGACGGTCACGGTCAAGGCCCTCCAGAACGACCTCATCGCCCGGGGCGACGTCGTCGAGGTCGACACCGACTCGCTCAACGACGACGCCACCCGCCGGCTGTGGCGGGTCGACGAGGACGACACCGTGACGACCACGGTGCCCGCCGACACCTCGCGCACGCACGAGCTGGTCTACGGCATCAGCGACGGCCTGTTCGACCCCTCCCGCGCCTCGGTGCTCGTGCGACCGGTCACGGACCACGTCAACGCGCCCGTCGCCCGCGACGACGTGGCCGCTCCGAAGCCCGGTGAGACCTCGACCCTCGTCGACGTGCTCGCCAACGACAGCGACGTCGACTCCGACCCCGCGACCCTCACGGTCGTCGACGTCCTGAGCCCCGACGCCACGGCCGAGGCCGGTCGGGTGCGGGTGACGATCCTCGACCACCCGTATGCCGTGCCCTACGTCATCGAGGACGAGGACGGCGCCCGGGCGATGGCCCTGGTGCAGGTGCCGACCGGCGCCGACGGCCAGCCGTTCGTCGTGGCGGGCACCCTCGTCGAGATGGGCAGGGACTCGTCGGTCACCGTGGCGCTGGGCGACCACGTGCGCTCGCCGCGCGACCGGGTCGTCTCGGTGACGACCGCCGGGACGGTCAGCGCCTCACCCGCCGAGAACCTCGCGGTCTCCCTCGACGACAACCGCACCCTGACCCTGCAGTCCTCGGGCGGCTACGTCGGCCCGGCCGCGGTCATGCTCGAGGTGACCGACCAGGACGCCGTCGACCAGAAGGACTTCGGCACGGCCTACGTCTCGATCCCCGTGCAGGTCGGGCCCAAGGTGCCGCTGCTGCGCTGCCCCGGGTCCTCGGTGCGGGTCGTCGCGGGCGGCCTCCCGCGCGTCGTCGACATCCCCACCGTGTGCCACGCGTGGCTGCCCGTGGGCATGTCGCTCGACGACGTGGCCTTCGAGACCCGCTGGGAGACCGAGCCCGACGCCTCCCTGGCGGTCGACGGCCCGGGCGGGCGGCGGCTCACGCTGACCGCCGACCCCGACGCCCGGACCACCCGGGGCCGGCTCGCCGTGACCACCGCCGGTCTCGACCAGCCGGTCACCCTCGGCGTCGACGTGGTCGGCACCGACGGCACCGACGGCACCGTCGGCCGGGACCTGCCCCCGCCGAGCCTGCGTCCGATCTCGGTCTCCGGGCTCGAGGAGGGCCAGTCCCGCACCCTCGACATCACCGGCTACCTCGACTCCCCGCTGGCCCAGCCGCGGTGCGCGATCACGGCGACCAGGGTCGAGAGCGGCA
>DATITJ010000458.1:0-1815 GCA_035467935.1 Ornithinibacter sp. | reverse complement strand
GATGACGCGGTGTGCGCCCAGCCCTCGCACCAGCTCGACCTGCGCGGTGGGAGCGGTCGCAATGACGTGCGCGCCCATGTCGACGAGCAGCTGCACCGCCGCCGAGCCGATCGCCCCGGTCGCGCCGTGGACGAGCACGCGGTGCCGGGGCTCGACCCCGGCCCGCCTGATGCTCGACAGGGCGTAGTGCCCACCCTCGGTCGCGGCGGCCGCGGTGCGCAGGTCGACGCCGTCGGGCACGTGGGCGACGAGCGAGGTCGTCGACACCGCGACCCGCTCGGCGTGCGCCCCGAACCGCCCCTCGGCGTAGCCGAAGACGCGGTCGCCGGGGGTGAACCGGGTGACCTCGCGCCCGACCCGCTCGACCACCCCGGCATACTCCGTGCCCCACACCGGGACTCGCGGCCCCCGCCACCCGGTCAGGCCCCGCAGGACGAAGGGGGAGGCCGCCCGGTAGCCGCAGTCGGTGCGGTTCACGGTGCTCCAGTGCACCCGCACGAGCAGGTCGTCGGGCGCCACGGCGGGCTCGGGCACGTCGTCCACGACCCGGACCACCTCGGGTGGTCCGTAGCGCAGGTTGACCGCGGCCCTCATGCCGGCACGCTACTCCCGCCGGCACGGCATCCGCTCAGACCTCGGGGCCCTTGGCGCGAAGCTTGTCGACCTCGGCCATCGCCTCGCGCAGGTCGCCGAGCCAGGAGTCGGCGTGCTCGCCGACGAGGCGCACCGACCAGGCGAGCGCGTCACTGCGCGACCGGGCGACGCCGGCGTCGACGAGGGTGTCGAGAACGGCCCGCTCGGGCTGGCGCAGGCGGGTCATCACCGGGACGGCGAGGTGGGTGAACAGCGCGGTGGTGTCGCCGACGCGGGCGCCCCAGGAGACGGTGCGCTGGTAGCGCGCCTGGGCCTCCTGCGCGATGGCGATGCGCTGCTCGCGGGTCTCGGCGCGGAACCGGCTGATCCGGCCCTCGGCCTCGGCCGCGTCGGTGCCGGCGTCGACGCCGGCGAGGGTGCCGATGACGGTGATCTCCTCACGGTCGACGGTGACGTCGACCGCGTCGAACCAGCCGTCGGGCAGGCGCCCGGCGAACCACTTGTCGGCGTCCTCGGCGCTGGGCAGGTCGCCCTGCTGCCAGCCGCCGGGTCGGCCGAAGCCGCGACCGCGCCGCGGGCCGTCGGGTCCGCCGCCGGGACCGGGGCGCCCGCCGCCTGGTCCACGCCTGCGACCGTGGGGACCGTGGCCGCGGCCGCCGGTGCGGGGGCCGCGCTCGTCGGGGGTGCCGGACTCCGAGGGGGTGCTGTGGGTGTGTCGCATGATCGTTCTCCTTGCAGTGATTACTTCATTACATCACTGCACAACGCGCGACGTCCAGCGGCGATTCCCGGGAACGTGGGGTCTGGGGAACGTCGGCGCGGGAGGACGGCGCGGGAGGACGGCGCGGGAGGGCGCCGAGTCGGATCGGGTCGGCACCGGTGACGCGGGGCCGCGCCCGATGTTCCGGTGCGCGGCCCCGTGCCCCGTGCGTCGTCGCGCCGTGCGCGCCACCCCCGGCGAGAGATGGAGGTGGCGGCGGCTGCGACGATATACGGCCCGGAGACCCTCTGAGTCCCCCCGGGTCGTAGGTCCTACTCCCCCGGCACCTGGCTCTGGTGCACGAGCGCGGCGGTGAGCGCTCCGTGCCACTCGCCCGGCGAGGAGGACCCGCGGGCGCCGCAGCCGCACGACCAGTGCCAGCGGCCGGAGCCCTCGCAGTGGACGACCGGGTGGTGGCTCAGTCGTGCAGCCGGGCGACGACGGGTCCTCATGCCTTCCAG
>DATITJ010000457.1:0-8517 GCA_035467935.1 Ornithinibacter sp. | reverse complement strand
TGTCGAGGAGCGCGAGGTAGAGGTCGAGCTTGCCGGGGAAGTGCTGGTAGAGCACGGGCTTGGAGACCCCCGCCCGGTCGGCGATCTCGTCCATCGCGGCCGCGTGGTACCCCGACTGGACGAAGACCGCCTGCGCGGCGTCGAGCAGCTGCGCGCGGCGTTCGCTGCGCGGCATCCGTTGTCCGCGGGGGGTCGTGTGGGTGCTGGTCATGCGTGTCCTTCTGCAGGCGTCAGGCAGCATCCTACGGACGGGTAACGCCGGGCCGAGGACGAGACCACCGTCGGTTGTTAGGGTCGCGCCATGGCCCGACCCCCGCTCGTGCCGCCCGGCCCCGAGCTCACCGCCCAGCAGCGCACCCGCTTCGCCCGGCACCTGCTGCTCCCCGACCTCGGCGCCGAGGGCCAGCGTCGGCTGCGTACGGCCCGCGTGCTCGTCGTGGGGGCCGGGGGCCTCGGCTCGCCCGCGCTGCTCTACCTCGCCGCGGCAGGGGTCGGCACGATCGGCGTCGCCGACGACGACGTCGTCGACGCCACCAACCTCCAGCGCCAGGTGGTGCACGGCATCGCCGACGTCGGGCGTGCCAAGACGACGTCAGCGGCGGAGGCCGTGCACGCGATCAGCCCCGACACCCGCGTCGTCGAGCACACCGACCGGCTCGACACCACGAACGCCCTCGACGTCGTCGCCGACTACGACCTCGTGCTCGACGGCGCCGACAACTTCCCCACCCGCTACCTCGTGGGTGACGCGTGCGCCCGCCTCGGGGTGCCCCACGTGTGGGGCTCGGTCTTCCGCTTCGACGGCCAGGTCTCGGTGTGGTGGGCGGGCGAGGGTCCCTGCTACGCGTGCGTGTTCCCGCAGCAGCCGCCGCCGGATGCCGTGCCGTCGTGCGCCGTCGGCGGCGTCCTCGGAGCGGTGTGCGCGAGCATCGGCGCGGTCATGGCGACCGAGGCGGTCAAGCTCGTGACCGGCACCGGGGAGTCCCTCGTGGGGCGACTGCTCGTGCACGACGCGCTGCGCCAGACCTGGGACTCCCTCCCCGTCACCGCCGACCCCGGGTGCCGGGTGTGCGGCTCGGGTGCCGACGCCACCCGTCCGCTCGGCTGGGCGACCGGCACACCGGACGACCTCGAGGATGCCGGGAACGCGGCGGGTGGGCGGCCCACCGTCGACGTCGCGGGGCTCAGGGCGGTGCTGGAGGCGGGCGGGCTCGACGGGCCGCGGGCGGTGCTCCTCGACGTCCGGGAGGCGGGGGAACGCGCCGTCGTCGCGCTGCCCGGCGGTGCCTGGGTGCCCGTGGGGGAGGTGCGCGCCGGTGCCGAGGTCCCGGGGCTGGCCGGGGACACGCGGGTCTACGTCTACTGCAAGACCGGGGTGCGCTCAGGTGAGGCGGTCGACCTGCTCCGCTCGCGGGGAGTCGACGCGGTCAACGTCGAGGGCGGCATCCTCGCGTGGGTCGAGCAGATCGAGCCCCACCTCCCGACCTACTGACACCGGGGCAGCATCGGGGTCAGGTCGATCCGGGGCACCGGGGCGGCCCGTGTCGGGGTGGCGTGGTGGAATCCCGGGGTGCTCGTCCTCCGCCGTCCCGCTGCCGCAGCCGCCGGGGAGCCCCCGGTGCTCGACCCCGACCAGCAGGCGGCCGTCGACCACCGCGGCCCCGTGCTGCGGGTGCTCGGCGCGCCGGGCACCGGCACCTCGACCGTCGCGGTCGAGACGGTGGCGGGCCGGGTCGCGGCAGGGGCGGTCGACGCCGACGCGTGTCTCCTCCTGGCGCCGACCCGCCTCGCCGCGGCCCGGCTGCGCGACGCCGTCACGGGCCGCCTGGGCGGCACCACGACCACGCCGCTCGCGCGCACGCACCAGTCCTTCGGGTTCGGGGTCCTGCGCGAGGCCGCGGCCCTCGCGGGCCACCCGACGCCGCGCCTCCTGAGCGGCCCCGAGCAGGACGTCATCCTCGGCGAGCTGCTCGCCGGGCACGCCTCGGGGGAGGCGACGGCACCGCAGTGGCCCACCGAGCTCCACCTCGCCCTGCCCACGCGCACCTTCCGGGCCGAGCTGCGCGACCTCCTCATGCGGGCCGTCGAGCTCGGGCTCGAGCCCGGGTCGCTGGCCGCGTGGGGGCACGAGCACGGCCGGCCCGAGTGGGTCGCCGCCGCGCAGGTGCTGCGGGAGTACGACGAGGTCACGGCCCTGTCCGCGGCCGGGGCGTTCGACCCGGCGTGGATCCTCGGCGCCGCCGCCGACCACCTCGAGGACGACCAGGAGGCCCTGCCACGGCTGCGGTCGCGCCTGCGGCTCGTCGTGGTCGACGACGCGCAGGAGCTCACGCCCGCGGCACTGCGGCTGCTGCAGGTGGTCGCGGGGCGGGGCGCGGTCGAGCTCGTGCTGCTCGGCGACCCCGACGCCGCCACCGAGACCTTCCGCGGAGCCGACCCCCGGCTCTTCCTCACCGCGTGGCCCGACGCGCCCAGCCTGCGGCTGCGAACCTCGCACCGGTCCGGCGGGGCGCTGCGCGCGGCGGCGACGCGGGTCGTCGGCCATGTCGGGGTCATCGCGGGGGTGGCGCACCGTGAGGTCGCGCCGGCGCCCCGCCCCGGGGTCGTCGAGGCCCACCTGCTGCGCACCGCGGCCCAGGAGGCCGGCTACGTCGCCGGGCGCCTGCGCGCCGCGCACCTCCTCGAGGGCGTGCCGTGGTCGCGGATGGCGGTCGTCGTGCGAGGTGGGTCACGGACCGCCACGCTGCGCCGGGTGCTGCGCGGCGCGGGCGTTCCCGTCGACACCGCGACGGCCGACCTCCCCGTGCACGACGAGGCCGCCGTGCGCCCGTTCCTCACCCTTCTCCAGTGCGCGCTCCAGGTCGTCGGCGGCGCCGACGAGCTCGACCCGGCATCCGTCGTCGACGTGCTCACCTCACCGGTGGGCGGGGCGGACGCCGTGCTCCTGCGGCGGCTGCGGCGCTCGCTGCGCCGGGTCGAGCTCGATGACGGCGGCGGTCGCCCGAGCGATGTGCTCCTCGCCGAGGCGGTGCTCGCGCCGGGCGCGCTCGACCGGATCGGCCCCGAGGCGGCGCCGGCCCGGCGCGCCCACCGCGTGCTGGCCGCAGCCGTCGACGCGGTGCGTGACGGCGAGGGGGTCGAGGTCGTGCTCTGGCGGATGTGGGCGGCGAGCGGCCTCGCCCAGCCGTGGCGCGACGCCGCCCTCGGCGGTGGGCCGGGAGGGGGCCGGGCCGACCGTGACCTCGACGCCGTGCTCGGGCTCTTCGACGCCGCCGCCCGGTTCGTCGACCGGCTCCCCGGCGCCTCGACCGCCGACTTCCTCGACCACGTGCTGGGCCAGGACGTCGCCGGCGACAGCCTCGTCGCCCGGGCCCCCTCGGGCGAGTCGGTCGCGCTGCTGACGCCCGCGGCGTCGGCAGGTCGCGAGTGGGACCTCGTCGTCGTGGCGGGTGTGCAGGAAGGCGTGTGGCCCGACCTGCGGCTGCGCGGCTCGCTGCTGGGCTCCACCGACCTCGTCGACGTCGTGACCGGCCGCGGTGACGACCCCCGGGCAGCCCGGGCCCAGGTGCGGCACGACGAGACGCGCCTCTTCCACGTCGCGGTGACCCGCGCCCGGGGGCGGCTCGTCGTCACGGCGGTGCGCAGCGAGGACGAGCACCCCTCGCCCTACCTCGACGTCGTCGACCCCCTCGACGCCCCCCGGCCCTTCACCGACGTCCCGCGCCCGCTCACCCTCCCGGGTCTGGTCGGGGAGCTGCGGCGCGAGGTCGCCGGGCCCGACCCGGAGGTGCGTGGCGCCGCGGTCACGGCGCTCGCCACCCTCGCGGCCGAGAGGGTGCCCGGGGCCGACCCCGCGCAGTGGTGGGCGCTGCGCGACGTCAGCGACGCCCGGCCCCGGCGTCCGCCCTCGGTGCCGGTCGCGGTGTCGCCCTCGACGATCGACCAGTTCGGCCGGTGCCGGCTCCAGTGGGTGCTGCGTGCGGCGGGTGGCGACGGCCCTTCGATGGGTGCCCAGGACGTCGGCACCCTCGTGCACGACGTCGCCCACGAGCTCGGTGACACCGACGCCGCGACGTATGCCGCTGAGCTCGAGAAGCGTTGGGGCAGGCTCGGACTCGCGCCCGGCTGGCTCAGCCGGCGTGACCTCGCACAGGCCACGGCGATGACCGACCGGCTCGCCCGCTACGTGCGCGAGCTCGACGCCGCGGGCTGGCGCCGGGCCGGCTCCGAGGCGCGGATCAGCGTGGCGCTGGGTCGCGCGCTCGTCACCGGGCGCGTGGACCGCGTCGAGGTGTCGCCCGAGGGGCGTGTGCGCATCGTCGACCTCAAGACCGGTCGCGGCAAGCCGACCAAGGAGGAGGTGCGTCGGCACGGGCAGCTTGGGGCCTACCAGCTCGCCGTCGAGGCGGGGGGCCTCCCCGAGCACGGCACCAGCTCGGGCGGCGCCGCCCTGCTCCAGCTCGGCCGGGCCGCGAACCAGACCACCACCGTGCAGGCCCAGGGCCCGCTGTCCTCCGACGAGGACCCCACGTGGGCACAGGAGCTCGTCGCCGAGGTCGCCGACGGCATGGCCGGCGCGGTGTTCTCCGCGACACCGGGATCGCACTGCGGCACCTGCCAGGTCAAGGACTCCTGCCCGGCGTACGCGGAGGGACGGCGGCTGTGAGCGGCGGCGGCACGGCATCCGGACCCGCAGAAGAGGGCACGCCGCGCTGGGGGGCGGTCGAGCTCGCCCGGGCACTGGGGCAGGAGCACGCGCCGACCCGCGAGCAGGTCGCCGTCATCGAGGCGCCGCTGCGTCCGCTGCTCGTCGTCGCGGGGGCGGGCTCCGGCAAGACCGAGACGATGGCCGCGCGCGTCGTCTGGCTCGTCGCCAACGACCTCGTGCGGCCCGACGAGGTGCTCGGGCTCACCTTCACCCGCAAGGCCGCGGGCGAGCTGTCCGAGCGCCTGTCCGCCCGGCTCGCGACGCTGAGGGAGACGGGCCTCTGGTCGCCGGCCGACGAGGACGGCGCCGCCGTGCTCGACGACGTGCCCACGGTGTCGACCTACCACGCGTATGCCGGGCGCATCGTGCGCGAGCACGGCGTCCGGCTCGGGGTCGAGGCCGAGAGCCGCCTGCTCAGCGAGGCCGCAGCATGGCAGGTGGCGCACGAGGCGGTGGTGTCGTGGGACGGGCCGATGGAGGGCGTCGAGAAGGCCGAGTCGACGGTGACGACCGCGGTGGTCGACCTCGCCGGCGAGATGGCCGAGCACCTCGTGGGGGTCGAGTCCGTGGCCGAGCACCTCGACGCGGTGGTCGCCGCGCTCGAGGTCGTGCCCCAGGGCGTCACCAAACGGCGCACGCTGCCCCCCGAGGTGCGCGAGGCGATCGCCGTGCTGCGCGAACGGCGCGCGATCCTGCCCCTCGTCGAGCGCTACCACGCGCTCAAGAGGTCGCGCGACGCCATGGACTTCGCCGACCAGGTGCAGCTCGCCGCGCGCATCGCGACCACGGTGCCGCAGGTGGGCCGGGCCGAGCGCTCGCGGTTCAGGGCGGTGCTGCTCGACGAGTTCCAGGACACCTCCGAGGCCCAGCTGCAGCTGCTGCGGTCGCTGTTCGTGGCGGCCGGGGACGCGGTGCCCGTGACCGCGGTCGGCGACCCGCACCAGTCGATCTACGGCTGGCGCGGCGCGAGCTCGACGACGCTGCACCGCTTCCGCGAGGACTTCGTCGACGACGAGGGAGCGACGCCGGTGCAGCCGCTGTCGACCAGCTGGCGCAACGACTCCGCGATCCTCGACGTCGCGAACCTCGTCGCGGGCCCGCTCACCCACGCCACGAGGGTTCCCGTCGAACCGCTCTCCACCCGGCCCGGGTCCGGCCGCGGCCACGTCGCCACGGCCCGGCTCCTCACCATCGAGGACGAGGCCCGCCACGTCGCCGCCTGGGTCGACGCCCGCCGCCGCCGCCCCGGCCGAGACACGGCAGCAGTGCTGTGCCGCAAGCGATCCCAGTTCGACGCAGTCGTCGAGGCACTCGAGGAGCGGGGCATCCCCCATGAGGTCGTCGGTCTCGGCGGGCTGCTGCACACGCCGGAGGTCGCCGACCTCGTGGCGCTGCTCTGGGTCGTGCAGGACCCCACCCGCGGCGACCGCCTCATGCGGCTGCTCACCGGCCCGTCGTGCCGTCTCGGCGCGGCCGACCTCGACGGTCTGGGCGCCTGGGCGCGCGAGCGGCAGCGCACCGGGCGCGACCGGCGCCGGTCCGACCTCGCCCGTGACGCCAGCGAGCGGGCCAGCATCATCGAGGCCCTCGACGCCCTCCCGCCGCCGGAGTGGATGGGGGAGGACGGCCAGTCGGTCTCGCCCGTCGCGCTCGAGCGGCTCACCGGGCTGGGGGCGGCCGTGCGCCGGCTGCGTTCCCTCACCGGGCTCGGCCTGGCCGAGCTCGCCGCCGAGGCGGAGGTCGCTCTCGGCCTCGACATCGAGGTGCTGGCCCGCCCGGGCTGGACCCCCGGCGCGGCGCGCGCGCACCTCGACGCCTTCGCCGACGTCGCCGCGACCTTCGCTGCGAGCGCCGACCGGGCCACGCTCGGCGGCTTCCTCGCCTGGCTCGACGCCGCGGTCGAGGAGGAGCGGGGCCTGGACCTCGGCTGGATCGAGGCGCGCACGGATGCCGTGCAGGTCATGACCGTGCACGCGGCCAAGGGCCTGGAGTGGGACGTCGTCGCCGTGCCGGGGCTGGTCGAGGGGTCCTTCCCGGCGCACTCCGGCACGCGCACGGCCGTCGTCGACGGAGCCTGGGCCCACCCCGCACCCACCGACAAGGGCTGGCTCACGGGTCTGGCCACGTTGCCCTACGACCTGCGCGGCGACGCCGACGGCCTGCCTCGCTTCTCCTGGTCGGGCCACCTCGCCTGGGACGACGTCGCCGCCGAGCATCGTCGCTTCCGCGAGGCGGTGGCCCGCCACGGCATCTTCGAGGAGCGAAGGCTCGCCTACGTCGCGGTCACCCGCGCGCGCACCGACCTCCTGCTCACGAGCCACGTCTGGGGCACGGCGAGCACCCCGCGGCTGGCGTCACGCTTCCTCGACGAGGTGCGGGGCTCGGGGCTCGCCGAGGGCGCGGGCCCGTGGGCCGACCTGCCCCCCCTGGAGCCCACGCCGCAGAACCCCCGCACCGCCGAGGAGGTCAGCGTCGCCTGGCCCACCCTCGACCACGTCGACCGTCGCCGGGCACTGCTCGGCCCGGCGAGGGCGGTGGCGGATGCCGTCGCCACGCGTCCCGCGGCGGGTGGCCGCGCCGTGGTCCGGCCGTCGGGGCGCTGGCACGCCGAGATCCGGATGCTCCTCGACGAGCGCGCGCGCCGGCGCGCCGGGGCCGACGTCGACGTCGAGCTGCCCGCCCACCTGTCGACGTCGGCGCTCGTGGCCCTCGCCGAGGACACCGAGCGGTTCACCCTCGACCTGCGGCGGCCGATGCCGAGCGCCCCGGCGCTGTCGGCCCGCCGGGGCACCGCGTTCCACGCGTGGGTCGAGGAGCACTACGCACGGGCGGCCTTCGTCGACGTCGACGAGCTGCCCGGCTCCGCCGACGAGGACGCCGGCGACGCCGACCTCGCGTCGCTGCGCGCGTCGTTCGCCGCGAGCGAGTGGGCCGACCGCAGCCCGGTCGAGGTCGAGACGAGCGTCGAGACCGTGCTCGACGGCATCGCGGTGCGCGGCCGGGTCGACGCCGTGTTCGAGGAGACCGGGCCCGACGGGCAGCCGTCGTGGGTGGTCGTCGACTGGAAGACGGGGGTGCCGCCGAGCGGGGCCCGGGCCGCCGCCCGGGCGCTGCAGCTCGCGGCCTACCGGGTGGCGTGGGCGCGGGTGCGCGGTGTGCCGGTGGAGCGGGTCCGCGGTGCGTTCTTCCACGCCACGACGGGTGAGACGCTCTGGCCCGACCTGCCCGACGTCGAGGAGATCACTCGGGTGCTGGGCGCCGCTCGTCCGGGGTGAGGTCGGCGGCATCGGTGTCCACGTGCCCGTCCGGGTCGCCGGACCCGGCGTCGGTGCCCTCGGCGGCGTCGTCGGCCTCCGTCGGGGTGACGGTGTCGCCCGGCACCCGCAACCACTCGGGCGTGTCGTCGTCGTCGGCCACGCTGGCGTCGGCCGGCCGGGCACCCGCGTCGGGCGGCTCGGCGCCAGCGTCGGTGACCTCGGACCCCTCGGACCCCTGGGGCCCCTCGGACCCAGCGCCTTCGTCGTCCGCCTCGACGGAAGCCTCGGTGACGGGGTCCTGCGCGGTCTCGGGACCGGGCTGCACGGCATCCGTCCCGTCGTCCGCGGAGGCCTCGGACGCGAGGCCGACGGCATCCTCGCCGTCCTCCCCGGCCCGCGAGACCGCGGGCAGGTCCTCGTCGTCGTCGTCGTCGTCCACGACAGCCGGGGGGCGGGCCGTACGCGGCCGGATGCCGACCGGCGTCAACGAAGTGCGGCGGTAGTCGTCGTACTCCTCGTCGGAGTGCACCGCGTCGTCGAGGCGGCGCAGCT
>DATITJ010000456.1:0-3112 GCA_035467935.1 Ornithinibacter sp. | reverse complement strand
GGGGGACGTCCTCATGCCGCCCATCCTAGGTATGCCGTGTCACCACCGTGCGGGTGGTCAGGAGGCCGGCGGGGCCGGCGGGCGTCGGGCGCTCAGGTCGCGAGGTCGCCCCTGACGATGCTGTCGCCGGAGTGCTCGGGCTTGTCGTCGAAGCCCTCGCGGGAGATGTCGACGATGACGTACCCCTGGTCGAGCAGCTCCTGCGGGATCGTGAACGACTGGTCCGCCTCGCCGGGCCGCAGCACGCCCACCGAGACCATGCGCTTGAGGTCGCGGTTGATGAGCCACACCTCGAGGTAGCCGTCCTCGGGGTCCATCGGCCCGGTGCGCACGTCGAGGTCGACGCGCCGGTCGTGCCGCACGACGTCGGCCGACCCCATGGTCTCTCCGGTGTCGAGGGTGGCCAGGCTCGTGCTCGCGAGGGTGACCCCGGCGGGTGGCGGGTCCTCCCCCTCGAGGAGCCGGGCCCCGACGCCGCCGAGCACGAGGCCGGCGGCTGCGGCGCCGACGACCCAGCCCACGGCCACCCGTCCGCGGCCGCGCCGGGCACGGCGGGCCGCCAGCTCGTCGGATGCCGTGCCGCCGACGGGGTCGGTGCCCGCCCCCGCGGCGGTCGCGGGCCCCTCGTGAGCGTCGATCCCGGCGGCCCCGGCATCCCACACGCGCTGCGGCACGGGCAGCAGCTCCGGCGCAGGCTCGCGCACCAGGCCGAGCACGTCGTTGAGCACGGCGAGCTCGTCGGCGCACTGCGGGCACGTCGCGACGTGCGAGGAGACCCGCGGCGTGACCGGCTGGCCGGTCACGAGGTCGACGAGGGCGACGTCGTCAGGATGCATCGCGGTTCACCTCCTCCAGGGTCTTCCTCAGGTGGGTCAGGCCTCGCCTGACGTGGCTCTTGACGGTGCCGAGCGGGATCTCGAGCCGGCGGGAGATCTCGTCGTGGGTCAGCTCCTGGACCACGGCGAGCCGCACGACCGTCGAGCGCGGCTCGCCGAGCCGGTCGAGCGCGTCGGCGAGGAGCAGCCGCGCCGCGAGCCGGTCGTCGGCCGCCGGGGCCTGCTCGGCGGGCAGCCCTTCGGCCGCGACGGCGCCGAGGTCTCGGGCCTGACGGGAGCGTTGGGCGTGCACGTCGGCGACCTTGTGGCGGGTGATGCCGACCAGCCACCCGGGCACCGTCCCACGGTCCGGTCGCAGGGTGTGGCGTCCGCGCCAGGCGGCGATGAAGACCTGCTGGGTCACGTCCTCGGCGTCGTGGTGGTTGCCCAGCGACCGCGCGGCCAGGGTGTGCACGAGGGAGGACCACCGGGTGTAGGCCTCCTCCAACGCCTCCCGGGACCCGTCGCGCAGCCGCTCGGCGAGGTCGTCGACGACGACCGCCTCGACCTCCCCGTCTGCCTGCACGGTCCTCACGATAGGGGTGAGGCGTTCGTGCCGTCGCGTCGCGGTCCACTGGTCGGGGGAAAGTCCCGTCGAGTGCACCCGGGGGAGACGCTGCCGCGGCGCGGTCGTGAGCTGGTGCACGCAGCACTCCTCCCGATGTCCTCGGCCCCGTCGATGAGAGGGCTCGGCAATGGTTCGGTGCGGGCACCCTGCGTGGATGCGCCCCACCCGTGTGTGTCGAAGGTCATGGCCGACCCGTCGGGGGCGCCGCGGTCACGACGGGGCCCGGGTGGTCACCGCTGCGGTGAGCACCCGGGCCCCGTCGGCGGTCGCGAACCGGCGGGTGCCGGTTCAGAGGTCGAGCGGCCGGAGGACGAAGACGATGCCGTGGGCGATCTGCTTGTTGCCCTTGTTGATGTCCAGGGCCCGCGGGTTGAGGAACGGGTTGACGTCGTTGCGGTCCTGGTCGCGCAGCTCGATGATCGGCACGTGGCGGTTGTACACCCGGACCGTGAACGTCCCGCCCTGGGCGGTGGTGAGCTCGGCGCCGTCGGCCTTGGTCGCGGCCCTCTTCGTGATGGCGTCGCCGGGGACCACGTGGTAGAGCAGCACCTGCTCGATCGCGGCGACGCCGACCGCGTCGACGAGCGCCGTGAACGTCTTCTGCTCCGTGCGCGGCCACGTGCCGGTGAGGTCGCGAGCGAGCACCTGGAAGGCGCGGTCGTTGGGGATGAAGGCCGTGAGCGGCACCGTGCCGTCGGTGAGGAGGCCCACCTTGCTGTCGCGGTTGTCGGCGAGAACCGCCAGGACCGCCTCGGTGACGATGTCGTAGTCGTACCAGTTGCGGTCGAAGGTGTCGCCGTCCGAGGTGAGGACCTCGGCGAGGCTGCGGGTCCCGGTGCCGGCGGACGTCGAGGCGGACGGCGACGCGGCTGCGGAGGGTACGACGACGGCGGCGGCCAGGCCGAGTGCTGCGGCGGTGACACCGAGGCGACGGAGTTTCATCAGGTGGTCCTCTCTCGTGGGGTGGGGACGCGACTGCGACCTCACACCTTCATTCCGCCCGTCACCCCTGCGTGGATGCACTCGTGCCCGACGAGATACGGGGCGGTCACGGCGGCCCCGGCGCGGACCGTCGTCGTGGTGCCGGCCGTGCCGGGGTCACGCCGGGACACCCTGCGGCTCGCGGACCTCCTCGACCGGGGCGTCGGCGGGCTCCGTCGGACCCACCCGGCGCGGCCACCAGACGCGGTCACCGAGGATGAGCGCGATCGCCGGCACGAGCACGGTGCGCACGACGAGGGTGTCGAGGAGCACGCCGACGCAGATGATGACGCCGAGCTGCGCGAGGACGACGAGCGGCAGCACCCCGAGCACCGCGAAGACGGCCGCGAGCAGGATGCCGGCGCTCGTGATGACACCGCCGGTCGCCGCGAGGGCGCGGAGCATGCCCTGCCGTGCCCCGTGCCCCGTGGCCTCCTCGGCCGCCCGGGTCACGAGGAAGATGTTGTAGTCGACGCCCAGCGCCACGAGGAACACGAACGCGAGCAGCGGCACGCCGTCGTCGAGGCGCTCGAAGCCGAACACCCGGGTGAAGAGCACCCACGACACGCCCAGGCTCGCGAGGTAGGTCGCGACGACCGTGGCCACGAGCACGACCGGGGCGACCACCGACCGGAGCAGCAAGCCGAGGGCCATGAGCCCGAGGCCGAGGATGAGCGGGAAGATGACC
>DATITJ010000455.1:0-12874 GCA_035467935.1 Ornithinibacter sp. | reverse complement strand
CACGACGAGCTCGGCCTCCGGGTCCTCCTGGCGCAGCGGGTCGTCGAGGTCGATGCTCGCGGTGCCCCCGAGCCGCATCCGGTGCCTCCTCTCCAGGTCGATGAAGAGCAGCCCCACGTCCGCGTCCTCCTGCCGGGGCCGGTCGTGCGGACCGCGTCAGGACCGACGTGCCGGGCCTCCGCGCACCAGTATGGCCTCCACGGCCGTCTCGCGTCGAGGGCCTGCGTCGAGGCGACCAATGGCCGAGCGACCAACGACTGCGCCGTCCCGGCTACTCGCCGTCGAGGTAGACCCAGCGCCCGCCGCGCCGCACGAAGCGGCTCCGCTCGTGCACCTCACCGCGACGAACCGCCCCGCCGTCGTCACTGACCCACTGGGCCCGGAACTCCACGACGCCCGCGGCGTCGTCGGCCCCACCGCCCACGACGTCGAGCACCGACAGGCCCACCCACCGCACGCGCGGGTCGGGGGCGACGTCGTCGGGCCGGGTGCGCGCGTGCCAGGACCGGAAGAGGTGGTCGCCCTCACCGATGGCGTATGCCGTGTACCGCGACCGCATCAGCGCCTCCGCCGTCGCGGCCACGACCTCACCCGAGACCGTCGGTCCACAGCACGCACCGAGCGACGATCCCTGCGGCACACCGCCACACGGGCAGGTGCCGGTTGCACCGGCATCCGTGACCCCCAGGCCGGAGCCGCTCACCGGCGGCCCGGAGGACGCGTGGGCCACGGCTCGTCGACCGAGCGCAGACCGTCCCAGCCGCGCCCGCGGAGGCGGGATGCCGCGAGCACGGAGACCATGAGGGTCACGTTGTGCACGTCGCCGGCGAGCACTGCCTCGACGAGGTCGTCGAGCGGGACCCGGCGCACCGGCATCCCCAGCTCCTCACCCTCGCGGGCGTGCTGCTCGTGGTCGGGGACCTCGGTCAGGTCGCGAGCGAGGAACACCCGCAGCGCCTCGCTCGACCCGCCCGGGCTCGTGTAGTGGTCGAGGAGCACGTGCCACTCCCCCGCGACGAGGTCGGCCTCCTCGTGCAGCTCGCGCGCGGCGGACACGTGGGCCGGCTCGCCGTCGACGTCGAGCAGCCCCGCGGGCAGCTCCCACTCGAAGGCCCCCACCGGGTGGCGGTACTGCTGCACGAGCACGACGCGCTCGGCCTCGTCGAGCGCGAGCACCGCGACGGCACCGGTGTGGTCGACGAAGTCGCGCGTGACCACGCCACCCGCACCGAGGTCGACCCGCTCGCTGCGCACGTCCCAGACGCGGCCGCCGAACACCAGCTCGCTGGCCAGCACGGGCCGGCGCTCAAGCCGGTCACGCAGGGGCACCGCCCCCGACTCAGGCATTCGCCTCGGCGTGCTCGTGGTGACGCGGCCGCTCCACCTCGACGAGGCGGGCGGCGCGCTGCTGCTCGATGGCGGCGCCGACGTGACCGGCGAACAGCGGGTGCGCCCGGGTGGGGCGTGACTTGAACTCGGGGTGCGCCTGCGTGGACACGTAGTAGGGGTGGACGTCGGCGGGCAGCTCGACGAACTCGACGAGCCCGAGCTCGGGGTGCGTCCCGCTGATGACCAGGCCGGCGTCCACGAGGGCCTCGCGGTACGACTCGTTGACCTCGTAGCGGTGGCGGTGACGCTCGTCGGCGAACGTCGCGCCGTAGGCACCGGCGACCACGGACCCCTCGCGCAGCACGGCGCGCTGGGAGCCCAGGCGCATCGTGCCCCCGAGGTCGCCCGCGCCGCCGACGAACGCCTTCTGCTCCTCCATCGTCGCGATGACCGGGGCCGGGGTGTCGGGGTCGAACTCGGTCGAGCTCGCCCCCTCGATGCCGGCGACGTCGCGCGCGAACTCGATGACCATGCACTGCAGGCCCAGGCAGATGCCCAGGGTCGGCACCAGTTGGGTGCGGGCCCAGCGCAGCGCGCCGACCTTGCCCTCGATGCCGCGCACGCCGAAGCCTCCGGGGACGAGCACGGCATCCACCCCGCCGAGCGCCTTCTGCGCGCCGGACTCGGTCTCGCACGAGTCGGACGCCACCCAGCGGATGCGCACCTTCGCGTCGTGGTGGAACCCGCCCGCGCGCAGCGCCTCGGTGATCGAGAGGTAGGCGTCGGGCAGGTCGACGTACTTGCCGACGAGCGCCACCTCGACCTCGTGCTCCGGCTCGTGCACGCGCTCGAGCAGGAGGTCCCAGTCGGTCCAGTCGACGTCGCGGAAGGTCAGGCCCAGCCGCCGGATGACGTAGGCGTCGAGGCCCTCGCGGTGCAGCACCTTGGGGATGTCGTAGATGCTCGGTGCGTCGACGGCGGCTGCGACGGCCTCGGTGTCGACGTCGCACATGAGGCTGATCTTGCGCTTGATCGAGTCGGGGATGTCGCGGTCGGCGCGGAGCACGAGGGCGTCGGGCTGGATGCCGACCTGGCGCAGCGCCGCGACAGAGTGCTGGGTGGGCTTGGTCTTCAGCTCGCCGCTCGGGGCGAGGTAGGGCACGAGCGAGACGTGGAGGAAGAACACGCTGTCACGGCCGAGGTCGTGGCGCACCTGGCGAGCGGCCTCGAGGAACGGCAGCGACTCGATGTCGCCGACGGTGCCGCCGATCTCGGTGATGATGATGTCGGGCGCCTCGGCGTCCGAGACCCCGGGCGAGCCGGCGGCCTGGGCCCGCATCCGCTCCTTGAGCTCGTTCGTGATGTGCGGGATGACCTGCACGGTGTCGCCGAGGTACTCCCCGCGACGCTCCTTGGTGATGACGCGGTTGTAGACCTGACCGGTCGTGACGTTCGCGCTGCCCTTGAGGTTGACGTCGAGGAACCTCTCGTAGTGCCCGATGTCGAGGTCGGTCTCGGCACCGTCGTCGGTCACGAAGACCTCGCCGTGCTGGAACGGGTTCATCGTCCCGGGGTCGACGTTGAGGTAGGGGTCGAGCTTCTGCATCGTCACCCGCAACCCGCGCGCTCGGAGCAGGTGCCCGAGGGAGGAGGCCGTGAGCCCCTTGCCGAGTGAGGAGGCGACTCCTCCGGTCACGAAGATCTGTTTCGTCGTCTGAAGCACCACGGGCTTCAACGATACGTCATGCGGAGCCGCCTGCGAGACGGCGCGCCCGGGCACGACGGCATTCCCGGGCCACGGACCGGCGCTCACGCACCGTCGGGAGCGCCCGGCAGGACCGATGCGTATGCCGTGAGGGCCGCCTCGAGCGCGTCACGCCCGGTCGGCAGCTGGTCGGAGCGTTCGACGGCCTTGGAGCGCAGGTCGTCGCGCACCGAGCCGTGCAGGACCACCTCGCGGATCGCGCGCGACAACGAGACGGGGTCGGCCGGCGGCACGAGCAGCGCGGCGTCGCCCACGACGGCCCCGGTGCCGCCGACGTCGGTGGCCACGACCGCGGCCCCGGCGTGCAGCGCCTCCTGGATGCCGACCGGCTGCCCCTCCCACACGGCGCTGGAGACGACCACGTCGGCCGCGGAGAGCAGGTCGGGCACGTCGGCGCGGTGCCCGAGCAGGCGCACGGGCAACCGCTCCGCGGCGATCCGCGCCTCGAGCTCGCCACGCAGGGGCCCGTCCCCCGCGACGACCGTCACGAGGTCGAGGTGGTCACCGCGCAGCTCGCGGTGGGCGTCGAGCAGCAGGTCGAGCCCCTTCTGCGGGGCGAGCCGGGCGACGACGACCGCGAGGGCGGTGCCGCCGTGCACGCCGAGGTCGGCGCGCACGGCATACCGGTCACGGTGGGCCTCGCGGCGCGGCGGCGCGGCGACGACGGCCAGGCCGGTGCGGCGGGCACCGAGCCGGCGCATCCGGTCGACGAGGTCGGCCGAGACGCCCAGCACCAGGGCGCAGCCCCGGGCGACGACCCGCTCGAGCCCTGCGTAGACCGCCCCGGTGAGCACCCCCGCCGGGGCGGCGTTGTGCAGCGTCGCGACGACCGGCGGCCCACCCCGCACCGTGGCCAGCACCGCGAGGGCGGCCGCCCGCAGGCCGTGGGCGTGCACGACGTCGGCGCCTCGCGCGAGCCCGGCGAGGTCACGCACGGCTCGTGCGTCCCGGGTGGGGTGCGGACGGTCGGCGACGTCGAGAGGGACGACGGCCGTGGCGACGTCGGCGAACGCGAAGTGGGCTTCGACGGCGGGCGGGCAGGCGACGACGACGTGGTGTCCCTCCCCGGCCAGCGACCCGACGAGGCCGCGCACATGGCTGCCGACCCCGCCCGCGCTCGTGCCGAGCACGACGAGCACCCTCATGGTTGATCCCTCCCGTGGCGTCTGGCCCTCCCTCGCTGGAGGACCTGCGACATCATCGTGCGGTCACCGATCGAGAGCGCGACCACCCCGACCATGAGCGCGAGGAGGCCCGCACCCGCCCCGACGAGGACGGCCTCGAGCATGTCGTCCATGGGGCGGCCCCGGGTCACGAGGTCCCCGGCGACCACCGCGAGCGCGACGGCGACGACCAGGGCCCCGCCCGTGCGGCCCGCACCCCGGGTGACCTCCGCGCCCCACGTGCGCCGCACGAGCAGCACGAGCGCGATGCCCGACGCGGTCATGCCGAGGGTGGAGGACAGCCCGAGCCAGCGCAGCGTGACCTCGGGGCCCTGCCCCGCGCCGACCACGGCGAGCGGCAGCAGGGCGGCGATGCTCCACCCGATCGCCGCCGCCAGCCCCGCGTCGGTCGGTCGGCCGCGCACGTAGAGCGCGCGGGTCAGCAGGGCGGTGAGCCCGAAGCCCACGAGGCCGGGCGCGTATGCCGTGAGCGTGCCGGGCAGCGCGGCCAGGGCCGCGGAGCTCGCCGCGCCGTCGCCCCGCCGGGCGTCGAGCAGCGAGAAGAACGCGCCGATGGCGGGGGCCGCGGCGACGAGCACCCCCACCGACAGCGCGGTCAGGACGAGCACGGCGCGCAGCGACCGGGCCAGCGTGCCCGTGACGTCCTCCCCGGCACCCGTGCGCGCGGCGAGCGCCGGGAAGGCGCTGGTGGCCACGGGGACCGCGAGCACGGCATACGGCAGGAGGTAGACCGCCTGGGCGTACAGGTAGACGGGGAAGGTGCCGCCGTCGCCCGAGTGGTTGGCGAGCCACATCGTGGCGAGCACGGCCCCCTGCTGCGCGAGCAGCGCGATGATGCCGGCCCCCGCCAGCCCCCCGACCCGCTTGGAATCGTCGGCCGGCATGCGCAGGGCGGGTCGCCACCGCCAGCCGGTGCGCATCGCGGGCACGACGAGCGGCACCGACAGCACGACGACCCCGAGCGTCGTGCCCCAGCCCAGCACCCGGATGGCCTCGTCGCTGACGAGCGCGGGTGCGGTCTGGCCGTCGACGATGGAGCCGTACCAGAGGTAGGAGACCAGCACGACGATCGACGAGGCGAGCGGTGCCAGCGCGGCGGCCAGGAAGCGGCGGTGGGCCTGGAGCAGCCCGGTGAGGATGATGCCCACGCCGTAGAGCGGCACCTGCACCGCGAAGATCCGCAGCAGCGTCGTGCCGACCTCGTCCGCGCCCGGGTCGGTCGTGTCGACGAGCCACCCGGCGATCGGTGACGCGAGGAACCACAGCAGCACGGCGAGCGGCACGAGGACGAGGAGGGTCCAGGACAGCAGCACGGACGCCGTGTGGTCGGCACGGTCCCGCTCCCCCGCCCCGAGCCGGTGGGCGATGAGCGGCACGGCCACCGCGGCGAGGATGCCGCCGGCCGCCACCTCGAACAGCACGTTCGGGAGGGCGTTGACGCTCTGGTAGACGCCGCCCACACCACCGGCTCGCACGGCATCCGCGAAGACGAGGACGCGCGCGAAGCCGGCCGCGCGCGCGAGGAGCGTCGTGACGGCGATGAGCCCGGCGGCCCCCGCGATGCCGGAGGCGAGACGGCGACCTGTCATCGCGCCGGCCGGCCCCAGGCGTCGAGCTCGCGCAGGACCGGCGTCGACTCGATGACGCGGGTGAAGCTCACCCGCTCCGACGCCAGGGTCAGGCCGCCGATCACGAGGAGCGCGGCGAGCCGGCCGCGGCGACCCGTGGCCTCGAGCAGCGCGGTGCCGACGAGGGCACCGGCGGCGTTGGCACCCGTGTCGCCGAGCATCGCCGTGCCGGCCAGGTCGGGGCGCAGGACGCCGAGGGCGGCACCGGCGGCGGCCGCGGCCGGGGGGGCGCCGGGCCCCGCCCCGAGGAGGAGCGGCAGCGCGCAGAGCACGGTGGCCTTGAGCGCGCGGCCCGGGCGCAGGTCGAGGAGGTTGGCCAGGTTGGCGGCGCCGGCGACGACCGCTCCCCCGACGAGTGTGTCGAACGGGCGCACGTCGTCGCGTCGACGGTCGGCGAGGGCAGCGGCGACGAGGCCGGTCGCGCCGATGCCGACGACCTTGACGACACCGGTGGTCACGTCCCCGCGCACGGCCGCGCCGAGATGACCCTTGAGTCCCTTGCTCGAGCCGTCGCCGGCGAGGTCGTCGAGCGCACCGAAGGCACCCGATCCGAGGGCTGCCACGACCCCGGCGGGTCCGCCCGCGGCAGCCCCGACGGCGGCACCGGTGACGTAGGCCGGCCCTTCGAGGAGCGTCACCGGGTCACCGGCGTGGTTGGTGCGTGCCCAGCGGGACGACGTGACGGATGCCGTCAGCGCGCGGTGCGCGGCGTGCCCGGCCGCCGCGGCGAGGACTCCCGCCACGAGGGTGCGGATTCGGCTCACGACGCCGCCGGGAGCGGGGCATAGGGGGCGTCGGCGCCGTCGGCGAGGCCGTACTGGCCCACGTCACCGGCGGCCTGCTCGGCGAGACCGTGCACGACACTCGCCTGGCCGAGGGCTCCACCGGCGTTGTCGACCGTCGAGACCGCCCGGGTCGCCGTCGCGTCGTTGCGGAGCGCGGCGAGGACGGTCACGCCGTCACCCACCGTCGTGGACTCGCCCGCCAGGAGTGCGCCGGCCGAGCGCTCGTCGAGGGCGATCGTCAGGTCGACCCAGCGGTCGGCCGCCGTGCGGCGGGCCTCGAGGTCACCCTGCGTCGTGGCCCCCGACACCACGACGACGAGGTCGGCGAGCTCGAAGCCCTCGGTGTCGATCTCGAGCAGGTCGGCCGACGCCAGCACCTCGAGCCCGGCGCTGGCCGTGGCGGCGGCCACGCCGTTCGTCCCGTCCGCGGCCGGCGTGGTGAGGAGCGCGGCGAGCAGCACGTCGCGGGGCGACACGGCACCGGTGTCGGTGAGGTCGATCCCGGCGCTGCTGGCCGCCTCGGTGACCGCGGTGTCGCGGGTCTGGGCGGTCGACTCGTCGGTCGTGACCCACGCGTCGCTGACCGACGTCGTGGAGACGACGGACGCCCCGGCCAGGCGCAGCGTGGCGGACGTCGACTCGGAGACGGCCGCGTCGGACCCGGGCAGCGCGACGAGGGCGACGCGACGGTCCTGGAGCACCCCCCCGAGCACCTCGGGGTTGGTCTCGCCGATGTACGCGTCACGGGCCTCGGACCCGGCGTTCGCCTGCTCGAGCTGCGCGTTGAGGTCGGTCTTGTCCTGGCGCAGGCCGGCGACCTCGTTGCTCAGGGTGTCGCCGATCTCGCCCTGCAGCGGGCCCGCACCGAGCACGATCCCCACGGCCAGGGCCAGGAAGATCGAGACGATGGAGACGAGGTGGTAGCGGAAGTCGATCAACCGAACACTCCTTGGATGGACGACCACAGGTCGTCGAGGCGGGCACCGATCACCTGGAGCAGGGCGCGTCCCCCGTCCGTGGACCACAGCGCGACACCGAGGGCCAGCAGCCCCACCATGAGCATGACCACGAGGCTGAGCCCTGAGATCCGCGCGCGGTAGAGGCGGCTCACACCCTTGGCGTCGACGAGCTTGCCCCCGACGCGCAGGCGGGTGAGGAAGGTGCTCGCCATGCCCGAGCGGCCCTTGTCGAGGAACTCCACGAGCGTGACGTGGGTGCCGACCGCGACGATGAGCGTGGCGCCCTTGTCGTCTGCGAGGAGCATCGCGACGTCCTCGCTGGTGCCCGTTGCGGGGAAGACGACCGGCTCGACCCCGAGCGACCGCACGCGCTCCAGGCCCGGGGCACGACCGTCGCGGTACGCGTGCACGACGATCTCGGCGCCGCAACGCAGGGCGTCGTCGGACACCGAGTCCATGTCGCCGACGATGAGGTCGGGGTGGTGCCGCGCCTCGATGAGCGCGTCGGCGCCGCCGTCGACCCCGATGAGGATCGGCTTGTACTCGCGGATGTAGTGGCGGAGGGTCTGGAGGTCCTCCTTGTAGGAGTAGCCGCGCACGACGATGAGCACGTGACGGCCGTCGAGGTCCGTGGTGATGTCTGGGACGCCCACGCCGTCGAAGAGAAGCTCGCGCTCGTTGCGCAGGTAGTCCAT
Organism: Ornithinibacter sp.; assembly: GCA_035467935.1. GTDB lineage: Bacteria > Actinomycetota > Actinomycetes > Actinomycetales > Dermatophilaceae > Fodinibacter. The sequence continues at coordinate 4,529 of DATITJ010000455.1, read as the reverse complement.
GGTGTTGGCGGCGAACGCCTCGAGCTGGTCCGAGAGCCCGGCGCGGGCGAGGGCCATCGCCTCCTGCACGGCGTCGCCGTCGAGGAGGATGCCGGAGCCGACGGCCGCACCGTCGGCGAGCAGCGCACCGTCCTCCACCGTCAGTGGGGTGCCCTCCCTGATCGCCATGACGTCGGGGCCGGCGCGGTCGACGAGCGGGATGCCGGCGGCGACGAGGATCTCGGGCCCCAGGTTGGGGTAGCGACCGGAGATGGACGACGCGGCGTTGACGACCGCGGCGGGCCGGCAGGCGACGAGCGCCTCGGCGCTGACGCGGTCGATGTCCTCGTGGTCGATGACGGCGACGTCGCCCGGGCGCAGGCGCTTGGTGAGGTCCTTCGTGCGCCGGTCGACGCGGGCGGGACCGCTCAGCCCCGGTGCGGGGCCACGGTCTCTGCGGGCTGGGAGGCGAATGGACATCTCCACCATCGTGCCACGTCGCACTAGGGCCGAGCGCGCGCCAGCAGGTCGCGGGCGTGCTCGAGGGCGGCGTCGGTGGAGGAGCCGCCGAGCATCCGCGCGAGCTCGGCGACCCGGTGCTCGCCGGCAACCTCGTGGACGCCGCTGCGCGTGACGTGACCGTCGTCGGCACGCTCGACGACGAGGTGCCGGTCGGCGTGGGCCGCGACCTGGGCGAGGTGCGTCACGACGACGACCTGCGCGTGCTGGGCCAGGGCGGCGAGCCGGGCGCCGACGTCGAGGGCGGCGCGGCCCCCGACCCCAGCGTCGACCTCGTCGAACACGAAGGTCGGCACCGAGGTGACCTCGGTGGCCGTGGCCACCTCGATGGCGAGCATGACCCGCGACAGCTCACCGCCGGATGCCGCCTTGGTCACCGCCCGCGGTGGTGTGCCGGACCCCGACGACAGCCGGATCTCGACGTCGTCGCGGACCTCGGCCGTGAACCGGCCGGCGTCCTCCACGGCGACCGTCACGACGGCCGAGCCCATGGCGAGGTGCGCGAGCTCCGCGGTGATCCGGGTGCCGAGCGCGTCGGCCGCGGCGCAGCGTGCCGTGGTCAGCGCCGTGGCGGTCGCCTCGCGGTCGGCGGTCAGCCCGACGACGCGCTCCTCGAGCTCGCCGATCCGGTCACCGGTGCCGTCGAGCTCGGCGACGCGCAGCGCGGCCTCCCTGCCCCAGGCGAGCACGTCGTCGACGGTCGGGCCGTAGAGGCGGGTGAGGTCGCCGAGAGCGGCCCGTCGCTGCTCGACCTGCTCCAGGCGGGCCGGGTCGATGTCGGCGTCGGCGAGGTAGGACCCGAGGTCTCCCGCGACGTCGGCGGCGAGGTAGCGCAGCTCGTCGACCCGGGTCGCGATCTCGGCGAGGGCGGGGTCGCTCACGCTGACGGCGGCGAGCCGACCCGACGCGGTGGCGAGGGCCTCGACGACGCCCGGCGCCGGCATCCCGCTGGCGTCGTCGTCGCCGGCCATGACGGCGTGCGCGGCCCCGGCTCCGTCGCGCAGCTCCTCGGCGTGACCGAGACGGGCCGACTCCACGCGCAGCCTCTCGTCCTCGCCCGGCTGCGGGTCGAGGGCCTCGATGCGCTCGAGCCCGACGCGCAACGACTCGGCCTCGCGGGCGCGCTCGGCAGCGGCGGTGCGCAGGTGGACGAGCTCGGCCTCGGCGTCGACCAGCTCGAGGTGGGCGGAGCGGTATGCCGTGAGCGCGGCGGCCACGCCGGCACCCCCGAAGGCGTCGAGCACCTCGCGGTGCTGGGCGGCGCGCCGCAGACGCCACTGGTCGGCCTGGCCGTGCACCGCGACGAGGTGCTCGGCGAGCTCGCCGAGGACACCCACGGGGGCGGAGCGGCCTCCGATGTGGGCACGGGAGCGACCGTCGGCGGCGACCGACCGCACGAGGACGAGCCCGTCGCTGACGTCGGCGCCGGCCTCCGCGGCACGCACGAGGGCCGGGTGGTCGGCGGGCAGGTCGAGCACCCCCTCGACGACGAGCCGGTCGGCGCCGGCCCGCACGAGACCGGAGTCGCCGCGCCCCCCGAGGAGCAGGCCGAGGCCGGTGACGACCATCGTCTTGCCCGCGCCGGTCTCGCCGGTGAGCACCGTCAGGCCGCGGTGCAGCGGCAGCGCCGCGTCGTCGATGACCCCGAGGTCGCGGATGCGGATCTCCTCGATCACGCCAGCCGGTCCTCGTCGGCGTCGGACGTCATGTCGTGCGCCGCTCCGCGCCACCCCTGCACAGGGAGGCGGAACTTCTCGACGAGCCGGTCGGTGAAGCCGCTGTGGGACAGGCGGGCCAGGCGCACCGGCTGGTCGGAGCGGTGCACCTCGATGCGTGCGCCGGGTGGCAGGTCGACGGCGCGACGACCGTCGCACCACACGACGCCCGAGCCCTGGGTGCGGGCCAGCACCTCGACGGTGAGCCGCGACGTCGGGCCCACGAGCACGGGCCGGGCGAAGAGGGCGTGGGCGCTGATCGGCACGAGCAGCAGGGCCTCGACGTCGGGCCAGACGACGGGGCCGCCGGCCGAGAACGCGTAGGCGGTGGAGCCGGTGGGGGTGGCCATGACGATGCCGTCGCACCCCCACGTGGACAGCGGCCGCCCGTCGATGGCGACGGTGAGCTCGAGCATGCGCTCGCGTGAGGCCTTCTCGACGGTCACCTCGTTGAGCGCCCACGACGAGAACACCGAGTGCCCGTCCTCGTAGGCGTGCACCTCGAGGGTCATGCGCTCCTCGACGGTGTAGTCACGCGAGACGATGCGCTCGACGGTGGCGTCGAGGTCCTCGCGCTCGGCCTCGGCGAGGAACCCGACGTGGCCGAGGTTGACGCCGAGCAGGGGCACGCCAGAACCCCGGGAGAGCTCGGCCCCCCGCAGGATCGTGCCGTCGCCGCCCAGGACGCAGACGAGCTCGCAGCCGGCAGCGGCGGAGTCGGGGCCGTCGGAGGCGTCCCCGGCCACCGCGGCCTCGACACCCGTGACGGACGCGAGGGGGGCGCCGACGAGCTCGCCGGCGGGCGCGCGCACGCCGACGCCCGAGGCGATGAGACGGGTGGCGACGTCGGCGGCGAGCTGCTGGGCCTCGGGGCGCCCGACGTGGGTCACGAGGAGGATGCGGCGTGACGTGCTCGTCATCGTCGTCCTCCGGTGGTGTCGGCGGTGGTCGCGCGCACGAGGTCGCGGACCCGGTCTGGGCTCATTGTGTCCGACGGGTCGGACCGCGCCCACAGGAGGTACTCGGTGTTGCCCGTCGTGCCGCTGATCGGGCTGGTCCGGATGCCGTGCACGTGCAGCCCCGCAGTGGCCAGGGCCTCGACGACGGCGAGCACGGCGCGCGTCCGGTCGCGGTCCGACGTGACGACGCCCTGGTTGTTCAGGCGCCCCCGACCCACCTCGAACTGCGGCTTGACGAGGGCGACGAGGTCGGACCCCTCCCCCATGAGCCCGGCCAGGTCGCCGAGCACCAGCGTGAGCGAGATGAACGACAGGTCGGTGACCACGAGGTCGGCGGGGCCACCGAGGTCGGCGGACGTCAGGCCCCGGATCGTCGTGCCGCTGCGCTCCTCGACGCGGGGGTCGTTGGCCAGCTCGGGTGCGAGCTGGCCGTGGCCCACGTCGACCGCGACGACGCCGCCCGCCCCGCGGGAGAGGAGCACCTGGGTGAAGCCCCCGGTCGAGGCGCCGACGTCGACGCACCGCCGGCCCTCGACCCGAAGGCCCTCGCCCTCCCAGGTGTCCAGCGCGGCGACGAGCTTGTGCGCCGCGCGGCCGACCCACCGCGGGCCGGTCGTCGTGACGGTCAGCTCGTCGTCGGGCCCCACGGCGCGCGACGGCTTGGTGGCGGTGGCGCCGCCCACGCTGACGAGCCCCTCGGCCACGAGGTCGCGGGCCTCGCCCCTCGAGCGCGCGAGACCGCGGGCGACGAGCTCGGCGTCGAGTCGCCCGATGTCAGCCGCCCAGGTCGGACAGGCGTGACTGGAGCGTCCGGTGCACCGCCTCACCGGACTGCAGCTGGGCGTCGAGATCCTCGGCCGGTGCCGCGGCGAGGTCGCGCAGGGCGGCGTCGATGACGATGTCCCCCGTCTCCGGCGGGGCCGGGTCCGCCCCGGTGGCCGGGGCGGTCGGGTGGTCGCCCGGATCAGTGCGGCCGGCCACGTCGTGGCGTTGCTCGGTCACGCGCCACCCGCCGTGGTGTCGGGCGCCGAGGTGCTCGCCGGCGCGGACGCCGAGGTGCTCGCCGGCGCGGACGCCGAGGTGCTCGCCGGAGCGGACGCCGAGGTGGATGCCGGAGCGCTCGACGGCGCGGCCGGGGCACTCGCGGCCGTTCCGCTCGTCGTCGCCGAGCTGCTCGCCGGTGCGGACGCGGAGGTGCTCGCCGAGGTGGATGCCGGTGCGCTCGACGGCGCGGCCGGGGCCTTCGCGGCCGTCTCCGTCGCCGGCGCCTTCTTCGCAGCCGTCGTCGTGGTAGAGGCGGCCTTCTTCGCCGGCGTCGTGGTCGTCGTGGTCGTCGAGGCGGTCTTCTTCGCAGCCG
>DATITJ010000454.1:0-8072 GCA_035467935.1 Ornithinibacter sp. | reverse complement strand
GTCCACCACGACCGCGGCCGCCCCGCGCGAGGTGCGTCTCGTCTCCCGCCCCGTGGGCTGGCCGACGCACGAGGACTTCGAGCTCGTCGAGAGCGAGGTGCCCGAGCTCGCCGACGGGCAGGTCCGGGTGCGCAACACCGTCATGTCCGTCGACCCCTACATGCGCGGCCGGATGAGCGCCGCGAAGTCCTACGCCGCCCCCTACGAGCTGGGCGAGGCCATGAACGGCGGTGCGGTCGGTGTCGTCGAGGAGTCGCGGTCCGACGGGTTCGCCGTCGGTGACCACGTGCTGCACGGCCTGGGCTGGCGCGAGGTCGCCGTGCTCGACGCCCGCACCGGTCGCAGGGTCGACCCGACCGTCGCCCCCGACTCGGCCTACCTCGGGGTGCTGGGCATGACCGGACTCACGGCCTATGCCGGGCTCACCCGCATCGCCGAGGTCGCACCCGGCGACGTCGTGTTCGTCTCGGCTGCCGCCGGCGCCGTCGGCAGCGCGGTCGGCCAGATCGCCAAGGCGCTCGGCGCGAGCCGCGTCATCGGCAGCGCCGGCTCGGCCGAGAAGGTGCGCCACGTCGTCGAGGACCTCGGCTTCGACGCGGCCTTCAACTACAAGGACGGACCCGTCTCCCGGCAGCTGCGCGAGGCCGCTCCCGACGGCATCGACGTCTACGTCGACAACGTCGGCGGCGAGCACCTCGAGGCCGCGATCGGCTCGCTCAAACTCGGCGGCCGCATCGCCGTGTGCGGGATGATCTCGGTCTACAACGACACCGAGCCGGCTCCCGGGCCGCGCAACCTCGCCCGGCTCATCCAGACGCGCGGCCGCATCCAGGGCTTCCTCGTCGGTGACCACCACGACCTCGCGGGGGAGTACGCCGGGCGGGCCGCCGAGTGGCTCGCGGCCGGGGCGCTGCAGTCACGCGAGACCTTCGTCGACGGCATCGACCACGCCGTCGACGCCTTCCTCGGCGTCCTGCGCGGCGAGAACACCGGGAAGATGGTCGTGCGGCTCTGAGCCGGTCCTGAGCCCGGAGGCGCGCTCCCCACCGGGGGGCGCGCCCCTCGCACGTCGGACGGATGCCGTGCCACGGCATCCGTCATCCGCGTGACGGCGCGCTCGTGGCCGGCCAGGGGGCCTCGTGCCGCGTCATTCCCAGCCGGACGTCGTCTCCGCGAACCGCGCCAGACCAGATCGGGCGGCCGCCTTGCCGCGCTCGAGGAACACGGCGACCAGGATGACCACCAGGCCGACCCCGCCGATGAGGACCCAGAGCCCGGCACCCTCCCAGCTCGGCAGCAGCTGCACGAGCGGCACGCCGACGAGCAGGGCCACGGCGACGAGCACGAGCCCGAGGCCGGCAGCGACCCGGCGGCGGACCCGTGACACGACGCCCCACGCGGTCACGGCGAGGCCGATGGCCGCGGTGAGGGCGGCGTACACCACCGACTCCGTGACGGACTGGACGACCGACGCGCCCGCGAGGAAGGCGATCCCCACCATCTCCAGGGCGACGATCTCGGGCGACGAGACCGACAGCCCGAGCTCGGCGCGGTCGCGTCGCCACAGCGCGACGGCCACGAGGACGGCGAGCCCCATCGGCACGGTCACCCACTGGGGGTTGCCGCCGAGGGCCTCTTCGGTGAACACGACCCAGGCCGCGACGGCCAGGACCGGGGAGGCCATCTGCAGCAGGGTGCGGCGCAGCGCGACCCCGACGGCGGCCGCCTGCACCGCTGCCGCGGCGAGCACCAGGACGAGGAGCATCGTGCCCGAGGACGTCGTCGACGCCAGCAGGAAGGCCCACAGCGTGCTCGCCGCCCCGACCTCGACGAGGGGGCGCAGCCACGTCGGCGCGTGGGGGCCGCGCGCGACGGTGAGGGTCGCCGCCGCGACCACCACCGACAGCAGCGACAGCACCACCACCTGGTCGGTGACCGTGGCACCCGCGGTGACCATCGCGCCCAGCAGGGCGAGGAGCCCGAAGGCCATGGCGAGGTCCCGCAACCACCGAACTCCCACGGCCGAGGCGGCCACGGCCAAGGATGCCGCGACGACGGCCAGCGCGGACGCCACCGGCCAGCTGGGTTCGACGGCAGGCCACAGCACGGCGGCCGGGGCCAGGGCCACCCAGGCGCAGACGGTCTCGACGAGCACGGCGGCCCCACCCCAGACGAGCACCCACGAGCGGTCGACCCGGGTGCGGGAGGCCGCAGCCGTGGCAACCACCGTGAGGGTCGCCGCCGCCAGGGCCGTGATCTCGACGACCTGCTGCCCCGGCACGTCGAGCCACACGGCCGCGGACCGCCACGCGGCCACCGCTGCGATCGCCCCGCCGACCTGCAGGGCGGTCCTGGCGGTCCCCTCGGCCCCGATGGCGAGCCAGGTGAGGGCGACCGAGAGCCCGAGCAGCGACAGCGCCAGCCAGCCGGGGCCGGCGGTGGCGGCGCCACCGAGCACGAGGGCGGTGCCGACCGCCCCGAGCACCAGGGCGCTCGGCCGGTGGCGCCGGAGCCGAGCCGCCACGGCGAGGCACTGTGCACCGATCGCGGCGGACGTCGCGGCGGCGGACGGACCCTCGGCGGACACCACGAGCGCAGTCACGGCGACCGGCGCGACGGCGACGAGGACAGGGACGTCCCAGCGGGCCCACCAGGCCGGACCGGTCGACAGCCGCGACAGTCCCTCGGCCGCGAGGAGCAGCACCAGCGCGGTGACGACCGCGATCCACGGCTGCTCCTCGAGCCGGGGCAGCGCCAGCAGCAGCACCGCGACCCAGCCGACCAGCGTCGCCGCGCCCCCGATGACACCGGCCCGGGTGAGCACGGCGGTCACGAGGAGGACCACGGCGGCCGCCACGAAGATCCACCCCGACTCGTCCCCGGGCACGAGGGCGAGCGCCGTCAACAGACCGAGCACCAGCTCGGCCGCCCCGAGGACCACGGGCGGAAGGGCGGACGGGTGCGCCGGAAGCAGGCGTGGGGTCCATGCCCCGTCTCGCAGGTCGGCGGCGGCACCGCCGAGGCGCAGGGCCGAGCCCACCGCCACGAGGGTGAGCGCGACGGCGGTCGCGACCGGCAGTGACTCGAACCAGGGCCAGGTCTCGGCGGCGAGCAGCCCCACCGCGGGCGCCGCGACGAGCCACCCTGTCCACGTCATGACCCGCGTGCGTCGCGCCGGACGCAGCAGCAGGACCGCGGCCGGGATCGCCGCGAGTGCCAACACCGCGGTCGGCCGGGTCGTGGCCCACGCGGCGGCGAGCACCCCGGAGAGGAACCCGGCCCAGGCGGTGACCGCGACCACCCGGCGGGGCAGCGGCAGCCGGCTCGCCACGGCATACCCGACGGCCGCGACCACCGGGACGGCCACCGACCACGGGTCGTCGAGCGGCAGGAGCCCCGTGCGGTCGAGCAGCAGGGATGCCGTCAGCAGGATGCCGCCCGCCCCGAGGGTGAGCGGGACCCAGACCACCCAGCGGGCGACGCGGGCGAACGCCGCCCCCACCACGGACCGTCCCTGCGCGTCACGCCACCCGGTGACCGTCCAGCCCGCCGTCGCGAGGCCGACGGTGATGACCCGGGCCCAGCCGTCCGGCGCAGCGGCGAGGACGGTCAGGAGGCCGAGGGCGTGTCCGGTCAGCCCGAGGCTGGCGGGGGATGCGGGCGGGCGCGGTGGTGCGGTGTGTGCGACCACGACCATGGCGAGACCGGCCAGGGCGACGGGGCTCGTCACCGCGACGGTGGAGAGGTCGAGGATGCCGGCCGCGGCCACCCAGGTCAGGGTGGCCAGGCCGGTCACGACGGGCGGGTGCCAGCGGGCGCCGACGGGTCCCGCGGCGCTCGCGGTGGTGAGCAGCGCGAGCGTGGCGACGAGCGTCCACCTCTGGCCGTCGGTCCAGGACGGGTTCCCTGCCAAGGCGCCGGTGGTCACCACGAGGACCACCGCTGTCGCGACGGCCCACCAGATCGACCAGAACCGGTCGTCCGGCCGCCGGGTGAGGAGGTGCCGGCGGACGAGGGCGGTCGCGACGACCACCAGCACCGCGCCGGTGAGTGCTGCGGTCGGGAGGTCGGAGGCGGCCGCGAGGTTCGCCAGGGCGAGCGCTGGCAGCACCGCCGTGGCCGCGTCGAGGATGCCGGCCGCCCCGCGAACGTCGACGGGTGCCGTCCGGCGTAGGCCGGCCCAGACGCTGGCGACGCCGAGGGCGGCCACGGCCCACCACGGGTCGGCCGTCGTGGCGACGAGGGCCGCCGCCAGCCCGAGGGCGGGTAGGGCCAGGGCGAGGGCCGACCGCCGGGCCGCACCGGCGACCTCGAGGAGGGCGAGGAACACTGCCGCGGACATTGCGGCGACCGCGCCGGCGCCGGGCCCGAGGTCCCCGGAGCCCTGGGCCATGCCGAGCGAGGCCAGCGCCCACCACACCGGCTCGACCACGCCCAGCGACGTCGCGGGGATCCGGTCGGAGAGCAGCTCGAGTGCGACGAGCACGAGCAGACCGGTGACGAGCACGGGGACGAACGGGTACCCCTCGGCGGCCCAGCTGAGCACGCTCAGCGCCCCGATGACGACGAGCCCGGGCAGGGACACCGTCGAGGTCGGGACCGCGAGGCGGTGGGTCGGCCGAAGCCGCGCCCAGACGAGGGTGGCGACCAGGGCGGCGGTCATTGCCGCGCCCTGCGCCGCGCTGGGCGTGGCGACGGCCTTGCCGTCCGGGATGTCCCGCGGGCCGAGGCCGAGGGTGGCCATCGCGACGGCCAGCCAGGCGACGGGCGCCACGAGGAAGCGGAGGGCGCTGTCGGGGTGCCGCCGCGACCACACGGCATACCCGACCGCGACGAGGGAGGTCAGCACCGTGAGGGTGACGACGAGCGACCCTCCCTCGAGGTCCGGGGGGACCGGGAACCCGTCGAGGAACGTCGTGATGACCATCACGGGGAGCAGGAGGCCGCCGACGACCTCGAGGGCACGGCCGACGACCGTGGCTCCCCGCCGCAGCAGGAGGGCCGCGGCGCCGAACGGCACGAGGGCGATGACCGCTTCCGCGACGGGACGCAGGGCGGGGGCCACGTCGCCGAACGCGAAGACGACGAGCCCGAAGGCGCCGACGAAGAAGAGCAGCACGCCGAGGTAGGCCAGGCCGTGGACGGCCAGGTCGGAGCCCACCGCCGTGCGGGTGCGCTTCCACCACTGGGCCAGGGCCGAGGGTGTGCGCGGCTGCCGCGTTGCTCCTCGGGGTGCCTGGTGCGGTGCGGGCGCGAGAGCGGGTTGCGTCTCGACGGGGAGGGTCTGGCGCGCCTCGACCGCGATGAGCCCGGCGTTGACCTCGGGGGTGGCTGGACCGAGGGCCTCGGCGCGCATCGTGGTGAGCAGCCCCTCGAGGGCAGCACCCGCTGCCGGGGTGACGTACCCCGCGGCGCGGGCGTCCACGAGGAAGACCTGCTCGACGAAGTCGAGGTGCGCGAGGTCGGCGGGCTCCAGGCGCCGGTGCACGCCCTGCGGGTCCGAGGTCACGGCCGTGCCGTCGAAGACCCATGGCGACCAGGCCGACCCGGTCCAGAACCGCAGGGGCGCTCTCCCGGAGTGGTCCGGGTACCAGCCGGCTGGAGGCGGGGGCTGCTGCCCGACGGGGGCCCGGCCCCGGCGGGTCTCGGCGGGCCATGACGATGCGTGGCTCAGGTGCTTCATGGTGGGTCACCGCCTCCGGGTCGGCGTGGACGGGCACCGGAAGCCGATGGGCGGCGGTGCCGTGGTCGCGGGGGCGGGGGGACGATGCCGTGCGCCGAGAGTGTGGCCTTGGTGGCCGGGGCTGTGCTCCGCCCTCCGGCTCGGCGTCGTGGCCCTGGGACGTCCTCGCCGGACCTGCTCCACTGTGCCGAAGCGGTCCTCGGCCATACCTCAACGCTAGGACCGCGTGCGTGCGTGGGCAGTCACTGGTGAGCCCCGTCACCAGCGCCCGGGGTGCCCGTGCGGGCACCAGTGGTCGCGGCCGTAAGTTCGTCAGGGGTTCAGGTCCAGGCGGTGGGGTCGCCGAGGTAGAGGCCGCAGGCGGTGTCGAGGGCGTCTTCGGCGGTGCCGCCCATGGACCCGGTGGGCAGGTAGGAGTTCTCGTAGTCGTCATGGCTGGCGCGGTAGATCGCGAAGCCCCACATGCTGGCGGAGCCGGCGTAGCGCAGTCGGCACAGTGGGAGCACGTGCCCGTTGGGTAGCACGCCGTCGACGTAGGCGAAGCCGGCACGGTATCGGATGGCGACGCGGGCCAGGGTGGGCCAGCGTTCGCGCGCGCGGATGGTCAGTCGCTGTTGCAGCGAGGACTTTGTCGAGTCGGGGATGCGGGGCACGGCACCATCGTGACCGGCGTGCTCGCGCGGTGCTCGGTGGTTCGGCGTGTCGCTGGCGTGGGCGGCATCGTGGGGGGGACAACGGTGTGATGAGCATGCGCAGTGCGTTTGTCATCGTGTTGACCTGCGTCGAGGAAGCTGTGCTCACCGCGCGTGCTCGGGCCGCCCGGGGCCAGCACCGCGACGTGGTCCGGGCTCGGATCGTGCTGGCCGCCGCGCAGGGTCGCGCCAACGCAGTGGTCGCCGCCGAGCTGGGGGCCAGCGTGGACACCGTGCGCAAGTGGCGCAGACGGTTCGCGACCGAACGCTTAGCAGGGTTGGAGGACCGGCCCCGGTCCGGGCGGCCGCGCCGGTTCACCCCGGTTCAGGTAGCCGAGGTCAAGGCGTTGGCGTGCACCCTGCCGGCCCAGAGTCAGGTGCCGCTGTCGCGGTGGTCCAGCTCGGAACTGGCCACCGAGGCCACGGCTCGGGGCCTGGTCGAGGCGATCTCGCCCTCGACGGTGCGCCGCTGGCTGGCGGCGGACGCGATCAAGCCGTGGCAGCACCGGTCCTGGATCTTCCCCCGCGACCCGCACTTTGGGGTCAAGGCCGCCCGAGTGCTGGACCTGTACGACCGGCGCTGGCAGGGCGTCGCGCTGGGCGAGGACGAGTTCGTGATCAGCGCCGACGAGAAGTCCCAGCTACAGGCCCTGCGCCGCCGACACCGGGACCGACCGCCGGGGCCCGGGCGCACGCGCCGGGTGGAGTTTGAGTACGCCCGCGGCGGCACCCTGGCCTACTTCGCCGCCTACGACGTGCACCGCGCCCAGGTACACGGCCGGATCGCCCCCAAGACCGGCATCGCACCCTTCGAAGACCTCGTCGCCCAGGTGATGAGTACCCACCCGTACGCCTCGGCCCGGCGGGTGTTCTGGGTCGTGGACAACGGTTCCTCCCACAACGGGCAAGCCTCGATCGACCGGATGACCGCAGCCTGGCCGACCGCGACGCTGGTCCACCTGCCGGTGCACGCGTCCTGGCTGAACCAGGTGGAGATCTACTTCTCCATCCTGCAGCGCAAGGCCATCAGTCCCAACGACTTCCGCGATCTGGACCACCTCGCCGAACGAGTCCTGGCCTTCGAAAAGCGGTACAACTACGCCGCCGAGCCGTTCGACTGGACCTACACCCGAGATGACCTCAACGCCGTCCTCCGCCGGCTCGGGAACCAAGCCGCATGACCCCCGACGAACTTACGGCCGTGACCACTAGTGTGTCGCACCGGAAGTTCGCAAGATAAATTGTAGGATCGGGTGTGGCGAGAACAGGTCGACCGAAAGCCGAGTTGGTCCTCAGTGATGAGGAGCGCGCGCAGCTGGTGCGGTGGTCGCGGCGGGCGAAGTCCTCGCAGGCGTTGGCGCTGCGGTCCAGGATCGTGTTGGCGTGCGCGGAGGGCTTGGACAACAAAGCCGTGGCGGCGAAGCTGAACTGCGTTCCAGCGACGGTCGGCAAGTGGCGCCGCCGGTTCGTGACCGAGCGGCTCGACGGGCTGCTGGACGAGGCCCGCCCGGGCCGGCCGCCGTCGATCACCGTCGAGCAGGTCGAGGATGTCGTGGTCGCCACACTGGAGTCGACCCCGGCCAACGCCACGCACTGGTCGCGGGCGTCGATGGCCCAGCGCACGGGCCTGTCCAAGACGACGATCGGGCGGATCTGGAAGGCGTTCGAGCTCAAGCCGCACCGGGCTGAGACGTTCA